>JBFYZH010000035.1:0-4919 GCA_041309605.1 Candidatus Krumholzibacteriota bacterium | reverse complement strand
GCAAACCAGTTGTACAATCGCCCGTACGCCGTGACATTCGAGGGATCGTTGCCGTATTCGCAGTAGGCTCCGGTGGAAAGCTGCGACCATAAGGTATTATCTGTTACATGGGGAATTGGATCGGTGTTACGGTAATGGGTTACCCTGAGGTTTTGGCTCATCCACCACTGTTCGCCTATCTTGACCGTTCCATAGACGTTCCCGTCGATATCCATCATTGTGCCGGTCGAATCCGGGCCGCCCGTCGTCGAAAAAGATTGGGCTTCCCCGTAACCGGTCCCCGCGCTGTTGGTAGCGTAGGCGCGGACATAATAGGGAGTCGCCGCCGTCAATCCTGTTATGGAACTGGTAAAACCTCCGGTGCCGGAGCCGTCGACGGTCATGTCGTCCGCGATTGTCGGCGAAGAATCCGTGTTCCAGCAGACCCCGCGGGCGGTCACCGAGGCGCCGCCGTCCGAGTTTACCGTTCCGCCGCCCTCCGCCGAGTCTTTCGTTATCTGGTCGACCAGGGTGGTCGATACGTCGGGCACGGTAGTCTGGCCCGGGCCGGCGCCGCTGTCATCCGAGCACGAAACGTAGATCGGCAATAAAACGGTTATAATCCAAATCGACAATCTGTTTTTCTTCATGGTCCGCCCCTGGATCGATTTAAAGATGAATATTTCGAGCCACTATTTTCACGAGACGCGATTATCGTGCTGATTGTGCCGGAATGTCAAGGGTATATATGGTAATCAATTGTCGCCGCTGTTGCAGTTCAAGCTGTTCCTTTCGCTCGTACCGGGTCCGGTGAAGAAGAACAAGCTGTCCCGGCAGTGAAAGAGCAGGGCAGCCCCGAACTATTCCCCGCCGGTTTTATACACCGACTGAACGACCGTTTCGAGACGCCCGAGTTCCTCCCCTGACAGGAAGCTGAAATGACTTTCACGCTTTCTCGCCGAAAGCCTCCCGTTGTTTTGCAGGCAGAAACGTATGAACAGGTCGATCTGGAGATCCGGCATGTCCACGATCTCCTGAATCGAGCTTCTTGCTTTATCGTAGTTCTCCAGAAATGCGAGCTCGCCCGTAAGCTCCTTTTCGATGGTCTGCTCGATAAAACGGAAGAGGGCCTCGGCCTGCGGTGTCATATCGATGAATCGATACCACGCGGCCGTATCGTTATGAATGGTCATCCGGCCTTCTTCATCCAGCGAATATTCGACGAGCGGCATGAGCCTCCTGGAAAAAGATTCCAGCGAATCGTCGTAACCGGCCGGGTCGTTAAGCATCGATGCCGAAACGGGAAACATGACGCCCGCGGGCGTGAATCCACGCCTGGCGAGTATATTGTGGATCAGAAACCTGTGAATGCGGCCGTTGCCGTCACCGAAAGGATGCAGAAAAACAAAGCCGTACGCCAGGGCCGCGGCGTGAATCACGGCGGACACGTTTCCCTCCTCCATCCGCCTGTGCGTCGCCACAAGGCCCTCCATAAGACCGGGAAGATCTTCCGGTTTCGGACAGGCGAAGTGAATCTTTTCATGCTTCCAGGCGACGGTCTCCCCGACGTAATTCTGATTCGAACGATAATCGGAATCGCGGAATCGCGAATCCACTATGCGATTCTGCAGTTCGATCAACTTCGTTTTTTCGCAGAAATCCTCCTTCTCGGCAATCTGAAGCAGCGACACGAAACGCTCAGTGCGCGTGGCAGTGGGCGCGATATGTTCGATCTCGAAGGACGATTTCGTCTCTTTCGAATAAAGATACCCGAGGGCGCGTTTGAGCAGTTCAGGAGAATACGCGGATATAAGCCCCAGGCATCTCCCGGGGAGATCCGCCGCTTCCATTTTGCGGAGAGCTTCGGTTCTACGGACCAAAGGGCAGAATTGCCGGTTGCCCGGCATGTTGTCGTTTATCCGCTGACGCCGCACACGGCGGGCCGGATCCGCGGTATAATATTCATCGGGATCGAGAAGATCGACATAATTGCCGCGCTTCAGATCCTGCAGAGGGAGCGTCCTGCCCGTCAGGAACTCCCACAGATACCAGAGCCGCCTGGCATATTTACCGGTGGGTTTCGAACGGAAATATTTCAGAATTTCGGATTCGTCCACCACCCTGAACAGATCCGCGAGTATGGCGAGATTGGTCCCGTCATACTTGAGGGCGAATTCAAGATGGTCGCCCGCCGAATCGCCCGGCCAATATCTCGACGGATAGATCTCCGTTATCGAATAGCCGTCCTGATCGATCATATGGATTCTGCCTGTCGCGACAAACGACTTGTGCCAGTTCGGGATTACATCGAGAGTGTACCGATCGATAAGCGCGACGTACCCTGCCGGTCTTCGGGCGAAGTCGTTAAAACTGTTTTCAGGCATGTGTTCCTCCGAAAAACGATTACATCAGGGAAATAATTGATACATTTCATGGTATTCCGAGAAATATACTTACAAGAATAGTCAGTTCCGGGGAAAAATCAAGAGAAAAATCGTTACAAATATGGAAATTTGATTATATTTTGGCGAATTTGGAAAAAAATGATTACAAGTCGATAGGATATGTTGGCTGGATTCGTCTCCCGGGTTCATCTCCGGGATTTGCCGGCAGGATTCCTCCCGGCAATTCACCAGCTTGGTCAAGTACCAGGCAAATAATCCGTTACCGCTCTCAATAGAATTTTTCTTGCAATACTGTGCAACATACAGTATAGTATATCCGTACAGTATGGGTGACGGGTGGATCAACCGGATTGAAGACCGGAGGAGGCCTGATGGACGACGAATTCGGCTCATTCGAATCGCAGATGAACCGGGGCTTTCTCCAGGTCCTTGTCCTCGCCGTACTCGAGCGGAAGATGTACGGCTACGGGATGGTAAGGCACCTCGAGGAGATGGGGTACACGGTGGAGGAGAGCACGCTCTATCCGCTGCTGAGGCGCCTTGAGAAAAACGGATGGATCGCGAGCGAATGGGACGTCAGCGAGGACCGGCCGAAGAAATTCTACCGAGTCACGGCGGCGGGCAGGACGGTGCGCGCCCAGGCCCTCGCGATGTGGGCGAAACAGACCGATATCCTGAAGCGCATCGAAAGGAAGAAGGATTGAGAGGGGAACGGGCAGGGCGGGGAACCGATTGAAAGGGGCGGATCGAAATGCACGAAAAACTGGAAGAGTATCTCGGGGAAATCAGCCACTACCTGGCGGTCAGACAGGGGGCCGACGAGATCCTGAAGGAGATCAGAAGCCACATCCTCGAAAAGGCGGAAGCCGGGAGCGGCGCCGTGACGGAAGAATCGCTGCAAAAGACGATCGCCGCCTACGGAAGCCCCAGGGATGTCGCGGCGAAGTACATGGAGGGGCAGGAGATCATATCGCCGACCTTCGGCAGGCACCTTGTCCGCTATACCTGGCTCCTCTTTGCGATCCACTGCGTTCTCACCGCGGTCGCGGTTAGCTTACAGATCGAAATCATCGCGATACCGTTCTTCATCATCCCGAAGATGCCGGTATGGGCGGCGCTGGTCTACCTGCCGATGGCGCTCGTGTACGATTTCGGGGTCGTCGCGCTGGTGCTGTATTACGTGACGCAGAAGAAGGGAAACGTGCGGCTCCCCTGGTTCGGCGTGAAGCTTCCGCCCCGCGGCGAGTCGTCTCTCGAGAAGCCGAAGCCCTGGGGGCTCGCGACGCTCATCGCGATCTTCGGGCTGCTGCTGTACGTCTTCATAAGGTTCCACACGCTGTTCTTCTATACCATAAATTTCCATCGTCCCATATCGCTTCTCGACCCTTCCGCGTCGGTGTTCTTCTCGATCCTGCTTCTCACCGCATTCGCGTGCAACATCGCCGGGTACTGGATCCGCTTCATCTACAACACCGCGTGGGTCAAGCTCGCCGAGCACACGATCGTGCTGCTGATCCTCTGGCTCGCATGGAACAGCCCGATAAAGCCGGTTTTCCGGGACGTCCCCGGCATCGACATGGACTTCACCGGAGGGGGAATCATACTCTTCCTTATAGTCGTCTACGTGTTCGAATTCCTCCGGAGCCTCGTGAGGGTGGCGAGGGAGATGGGGGTGGTGTGAGGGGGCTAATAGAGCTACCGGAGTGGGAAGTGCCCCGGATGCTAGGAATTGTTAATAGCAAATATTATGACAAGTATGCGGAATTTGTTGTGTTATGTTTTGACAAAAATGAAAAGCCCGGCCGCCGCGTTCTCTTCGAACATGACGGCCGGGCCTCCAGGAACCCGGGCAACTCATGAATGGCTGCGCCTACTGCAGCAATATCATCTTCCTCGTTTGCGTGAACGGTCCCGCCGCGAGGCGATAGAAGTACACGCCGCTCGCGACGACTCTTCCGCCCGGGTCGCGGCCATCCCATATTTCCTCATACCGCGCTGCCGGACGCGTCTCGTCGACGAGCTCCCGCACGAGCCGCCCCGAGACATCGTAGATCCGAAGCGTCACGCGGGCCGGCGCGGAAAGCCCGAAGGCGATCTTCGTCGCCGGGTTGAACGGATTCGGATAGTTCTGCGAAAGATAGCTCGCGCCCGGCACCTTCGGAATCTCCTCGCCCGTCACGTCATCGGGACTGAGCAGCGCGAAGACGCTCTCGTTGCCGTGCACGTCAACAGCGGAGACCTTGTAGTAGTACCCGCTCCTCCACCGCCAGCCGCCGTCGAAGCAGATCGTGTCGCATGGCGATGCAATGAGATTCGAGGGGCCGGGGACGAATCCCTCCGCGAGCCCCCGGTACACCCGATAGTTGTCGAGGTCCTTATCCGCGTTGCGGGTCCAGGTCAGGTTGAGACCTTCGGGCGCGAAGCTCTGCTCTCCCGCAAGGAGGGCCGGCGGGCAGGGAGCGATGTTATCGACGGAATAGCCGGAGCCGGGCTCCGACTTCCAGAACACCTTCGGATCCGCCGTATGCGCCACCA
>JBFYZH010000034.1:0-7237 GCA_041309605.1 Candidatus Krumholzibacteriota bacterium | reverse complement strand
CGGTTATGAGTATCTTTCTTTTCATGGACTGCCGATCGTTCAGGGTATTCCATTATATCACCTCGAACGTCCGCAATCCAGCATCCGTTTCAACCGCCGTTTCAACCGTCCGCCAGCACTTCGCGGCCGGTGAGGATCCGGGCCGCGAAGCGCGCCCGCAAACCGGACGCTGTGCGCCTTGAAGGTTTCCGTTTTCCGGAAGTTATTTCTCCAGATCGCCCACGGTTATCCCCGGCATCGTCATCCGGCGTGAATTCAGCCTGCCCGGGTACGCCGATTCCGTGACCGTCGCCCTTTCGGCGGTGACCGTGAACTGGTCGTCGCAGAAATAGGAGGCCTGGTACCCGACGTATCCCGCTTCGACGTGGAAAGCCAGCGTCGCGGTGAGATTATCGGTTCCGGAAAATTTAAGTTCGAACCTGACGGTCGTATCCTGGAAGATGCCGTCCTGTTCTATGTGCTCGGTGAATTCCTCCAGGCCGGAATGGCTTGTCTCGTTCCACTCGATCATCCATCCCGCGAAACAGACCATCCCTTCGGCGATGGTCACCGTCTGGAAGTTGGTCGCTATCCACGAATACGAGCACGACTCGGAGACATCGGCCGCCGACATGCCGGTTATATAGAAGACGCCTTCATAAGGGCTGTCGTCGACCAGCGGGCAATCCGGGCAGTCGGGGCATTCGGGGCAGTCCGGACAATCATCCGCGTAGATCGTATCCGGAATGCAGGGGGGACAGTCGTCGATATAGACGGTATCGACCCTTGTTATGACCGTTCCGCCCGTACCGTCTCCGTCGCCGACGGTCACATTGGTCGTCTGGTCCTGGTTGCAGCCGTTAATCGTCACGAAGGCTGAAATGACGGTGACAAGAACCAGAGGGATCAGTCTTTTCATGGCTCACTCCTGGGTTGTTCGGGCACTCGATGCTTAATTGAGCTCTTCAAAAGATGTCCATATATAAAAAAACCCGCGAAACACCTCCTTGTGTAATGGCCCGCCGCCGGCGGGTGGTGCTCCTCGAGTTTTAATTATTGTACCATTTCCGCTGTGTCGCGGTCAAGGTGCAGTATGCGTCAGTATGTGTCGGTGGAGTGCGCGTCCCGACGCGGGTAATTGCCCCCTGCCGGCCGCGATACTCCCGGTTGGTTATAAAATTAAAAAGGGGCGGACGAAATCGCCTGCCCCTTTGAGAGCGGATTGACCTGCTGATTGGCTCCTGAAGGATGAAACACCGTCATCCGCAATTATTGATACCGGGCGCAGTGTTCCGAAAAACGGACACTGGATGAATACGATACGTTACTATCTCTCACATCCTGCCATTAGCCGGATCCCGCTACGCCCTGTATCGTAACTCTTTATAAATCAGGACCGTTGCGAGCGTCATCGTATTCCTTTTTTCTTGCCATACATATTATAATAACAAAACGATTATAATGCAATAATAATTATAATAATGGTAAAATTATTTTCAGGATCCGGCTGTAGTGGAGTCGAGCCAGACCTCGAGGTTACGAACGGCTTTTTCGATCGAGAAGAGAGATTCGACCCTGCGCCTCCCGTTTTCACCGAACGACCTGCGAAGTACCGGGTCGCGGGAAAGTTCCATCACCCTGTCGGCCATAGATTCGATGTCGAATCCTTCGACAAGCGATCCGCTCCGGCCGTCTTCAACGATCTCCGCGTTGGAGCTGTGTCCGAACGCGACGACCGGTTTGCCGGAGGCCATCGCCTCTACGAGCACATAACCGAATCCTTCCCAAAGGGAAGGAAGGACGAATAGATCGATGCTTTCCATGAAACTCTTCATATCGTGTACGAATCCGGTGAATATGACCCTGCCGCCCATCCCGCGCCTTGAAACTTCCTTAGCCAGGCTTTCCTTCAGGGGGCCTTCGCCCGCGATAAGGATAGTGAAATCGAGTCCCCGGCGCGAGAGCACGGTCGCGAGATCGAGAAGGTAGATCTGCCCCTTCTGTTTCACGAGGCGCCCCGCGTTACCTATGACGATTTCGCCCGGCCGGGGCCGATAAATCCTCGAAACCGCGCCGCCATTCCAAAGGGCAAGGTCGATCCCGTTGTAGATTACCGCGATCTTTTCAGGGTCGATGAGCCGATGGTTGTTTTTCAGGATCGTTCTTTTCGTCTCGGCGGAGTTTGCGATGATGCCGGTGAGGACGCGCCCGAAAAGGCGGCGGTTGAGAAAGCTGTCGCGAACCGGGATAGCGCTGCCGCGGCGGTAGACGATATTTCTCGCTCCGGCCTGTTTTGCAGCCGGTCCGGCGATTTTAAGGTCGGAGGGAAGATTCATGATGACCGTGTCGATCTTTTCATCGACGAAAAGGCCGCCGATTTTTCTTCTCATGAACGGATCGAGAAAGCTCAGGTTCGACGCCCTTACGCCGAAAAGCGGAATCGTCGTGTTCGAAAGCCTTGAAAACAGTTCTCCATCCGGATGGGCGGCCGCGATCGTCCGCCAGCGTTCGCAGTCGAGACGCGTGGCCATGTCATAGTGCCATTTTTCGCCTCCGCCCCAGGCCTTCGCCGTATTGAAAAAACATATCGTTTTCCGAATCATCGCTCACGCCTTGCCGCCGTCGCGCCGATTATCAGCGTTTCCCCGAAGAGCACGGGCGGGGAAAATGCCCCTGAGAGTATCTCACGGTTCCTCGTTTTCTGAGCCGCGTCTTTTTCGTTTCTTTCGTACGATATGGCCGTGGCGATAAGGGCGAACGGCGCCAGCGGCGCGTAGATCAGCGCGGCCGGTTTGATCCTGTTCGCCGCGACGCGGGTTATCCTGAATCCGCGGCTGTGCAGCATGTACCTCAGTTCGGGAAACGAGAACATCGAAATGTGGTGCGGCGGCCCGGGATTTTCTTCGTCGAGAGGCGTCTTGCATTTGTTGTGATGGCCGGTGAAGAGCCATCTCGCCCTCGAACGGAGCGAACTTATATTCGGCGTGGACAGCACCAGGCGCCCGCCCGGTCTCAGCACGCGATGACATTCCCCGATGAAGTCGAAAGGCCTTTCGATGTGTTCGATGCCGTCGATGCAGGCGATCGCGTCGAAGAAGCCGTCGCCGTAGGGCAGTTTTTCGTTCATGTCGGCCGCGAGGAACCGTTCCGATTCGACCTGTAGTATATTACGTATATCGGCCGGCCAGACCTCGATCCCTTCGAGGATAAGTCTTTGAGTAAATGCCCCCGCGCCGCAGGGGATGTCGAGTATTCTCGGCGCGCGGCCGTCGCTCCTGCCGGTCGATCTATCCCCGGCGGCCGGCTCTTTTATTCCGGCCTCCCGGAACGGGCCTTCGAACAGAAGGCGCGCCGCGACGTTGTGCGTGTTTTTCGAGGTGTTTTCGGGGATCGTCAAATCATCCGTCCTCTGCTGATGCCGCCTGGTTCCGGCCCTGCCGCCGTTTACCGGGCCGATTACCACCTGGGTCACCGGCCAGGCGCAATCTTACAGCCCCTCGCGGAACGCTTCAATCTAATTGATGCGTCCCGGCGGGGAGCGGGTCGTGGATTAACGGAAAGTTAACTTGACCTATCATGGTTCTGCGGTTAAAATACACGCAAGCACTGGAGGCAGTACTCTCATTCATACCGGTGTTTGGAAGCCCGTTGCGGTGTCGAAAGATCCGGCGGGCTTTTTTATAAATGATTTTCTATTGCCCGCGGGGCGCGCGCCTGCTAACTTTGGGGCTGGCCGTGGCAGGCAATGGTGTTATCAGCAGGGTGACCCCGTAGCTCAATTGGATAGAGCACTAGCCTTCTAAGCTGGGGGTTGTAGGTTCGAGCCCTACCGGGGTCGCCATCTTTAAGTTCCCGACCTTCCCCGATAAACTCCCCCGTCCATGGAGTACAGGAAAATGATCGTCGTAGAGAACGTTTCGAAATCGTTCAAGGATGTCAGGGCCGTACAGGAGGTCAGCCTCAATGTGGGCGGGGGGGAGTACGTCGCCCTTCTCGGGCCGAACGGCGCGGGAAAGACCACCCTCGTCGAGATGATAGAGGGCCTCAGGACTCCAGATTCGGGGAGCATCTCGATTCTCGGAAAGACCTGGAAACACGACGAAAGATGGCTCAGGGGAATCATGGGGATCTCGCTTCAGGAGACAAGATTCATAGACAAGCTCACCGTACGCGAAATAATGGATCTCTTCGCCGGGTTTTACGGCCGCGGCACCGGGGAGATACCGGATATCCTCGAACATATCGGCCTGCTCGAAAAAAGCGGCAGCTATTCGATGAACCTCTCTCACGGCCAGCGCCAGAAGCTGGCCCTCGGCATAGCGCTGATAAACCATCCACAGCTCCTGATACTCGACGAGCCGACAACGGGCCTCGATCCCAACGCGAGGCGCGAGCTCTGGAATATTCTGGGCGACCTGAGGTCGAACGGGACATCCCTTATCCTCACCACGCATTATATGGAAGAGGCGGAGTATCTCTGCGAACGTATAATCATCATGAACCAGGGAAGGATTCTCGCCGAGGGAACGCTCGAGGATCTTCTCAGGATGCACGGCGCAAGGGAGATCATTTCGTTCGCGCTGGAAGGGTGCGGGAAAAAATCCGGGGGCGATGGGGCAGCCGGAGCGGACAGACCGGTCCCGCCCGGGAAAACATCCGGCACGGGCGCGGGCGTCGGAGCCCGGAAAACGGCTCTTCCCGGGAAGACTGACGTCAATTGCGATATTCCGGATTCCGTCGCGCGGATCAGGGGAGCCCTGGAACTTGTGAGGGACGACGAGCCGGGATCGGGGCAGCTCTATGTGAACGATATCGTGTCGGCGCTGCCTCTTTTCCTGGCGGCGGTGGAGCGCGAGGGCCTCAGGCTCAAAAGGCTCGAGTGCAGGAAGATGAACCTCGACGACCTCTTCGTCTCTCTCACGGGGAGGCGCCTCGATGCTTAGGAACCTTCGCAACCTCGTGTCGATCCAGTTCAAGGAGTTCCTGCGCGAGCCGGAGATCCTCTTCTGGTCCCTTGTTTTCCCGATAGTCCTTTCCTGGCTTCTCGGGATAGCGATCGGTTCGGGCGGGAAGCAGATGCATAACGCGGCGGTCGTCGTACCCGCCGGCGCTCCCGCCGATTCGGTTCTTACATGGATAGAATCGATGACCGGAGGGTCGGCGGCGAGGATCGATCCGGCCGGCCGGCCGGGAGCGGCTGAAAAGGCCGGGGATGGGAGCGAAGCGAGGGAACTCCAGCGGGTGAGACTGCATCCCCTGTCGCGGGATGAGGCTCTCCTTGCCCTGAAGCAGGGGAAGGTCTCGCTGCTGATGGAACGCGCGCCGGACGGGGCGTTGAAATACAGTTTCGATCCGCGCAGCGGCGAAGCCGGGATGACCTGGATGATCCTCGATCGCGCGATGGCCGGGCTCGGGATCGAATCGGAGAATTCCGCCATCGATGTCCTGAAGATGACGGGGACACGCTATATAGATTTCCTCGTGCCGGGGCTTCTCGCGATGAACATCATGAATTCGGCGATGTGGGGGGTGGGCTGGTCGATGATCGAGATCAGGATGAAGAAGCTGCTTCGCCGGATGGCCGCGACGCCGATGAACAAACTCCTCTTCCTCGGCTCGCATTTCGTCACGAGGGTCATCATCAATATCATCGAGTTCGCCGCGCTGTACATCTTCGTTTATTTCTATTTCGGTGTCCGGATACAGGGAAGCATCCCGGCGCTGCTGGCCGTTTTCATCGCTGGCAACCTCGCCTTCACCGGCATAGCCGTGATGATCTCCTCGCGCACGGCGAATTCGCGGGTCGGCAACGGCCTTATCAACGCGGTGAACATGCCGATGATGCTGGTGTCGGGGATCTTTTTCAGCTACCACAATTTTCCCGGATGGGCGGTGCCGATTGTCCGCAAGCTGCCGCTTACGATGCTGGCCGATTCGATGAGGAGCATCTTCAACGAGGGGGCCGGGTTCGCCCAGGTGGGGCTTCCCGTGGCGGTTCTGACCCTGATGGGGCTTGTTCTTTTTTACGCCGGATCGAAGCTTTTCAAGTGGTACTGATCCTGCTCCGCGCACGGGCTATCGGGGCGGCGGCCATTTCGCCGTCAAGTGCGCGCGCGGATGCCCCGGCCGGAGGTTATTTTGCTTGCGGCGACCGGGCGGGCAGGATTACATTATATACTCGAATTGCGGAAATGTGGTGGATATAGCTCAGTTGGTAGAGCCCTGGATTGTGGTTCCAGCTGTCGCGGGTTCGAATCCCGTTATCCACCCCAGTTCTTAAAAGCTCATCTCCTTTGGTAACAACAAATTATGGGGGATGAGCTTTTCATTTTCAAACACTTTTATTCCAACACCTTCGTAGATTCATAAACTCCAAGACTCAAAATAAATTGTTATGGGGGGATAGTTTATGTGATATAATACCAGTTAAGTTAGTGTATTTAATAATCCTTCTAAAAAAGGTCCACTTGTTTTCGATGACAGACAGTCTGGAGGGGGTAACATGAATTTACGCAGCTTGATTCTTTTGACAGCCGGGGTGTGCATGCTCTCAGGTCGTGCCTTCGCCTTTGATCCGCTTTTTGACGTTCGAATAGACTATGGTGTGGAAAGCTACCCCATATCTGTTTGCGCGTCTGACCTTGACGGAGACGGGGACATCGATCTCGCGGTGGCAAATAGTAGCTCCGAGAATGTCTCGATCCTAAAAAACAATGGCGATGGGACATTTGCGGCTGCCGTGGATTATGGCGTGGAAAGCTACCCCATATCTGTTTGCGCTGTTGACCTTGACGGAGACGGGGACATCGATCTCGCGACAGCGAATTATTACTCCGATACTGTCTCGATCCTTAAGAACAATGGGGATGGGACCTTTGCGTCTGCCGTGAAGTATGGCGCGGGAAGCTCCCCCAATTCTGTTTGCGCGGCTGACCTTGACGGAGACGGGGACAGCGATCTGGCAGTGGCGAATTGGAGCTCCGATAATGTCTCGATCCTTAAGAACAATGGGGATGGGACCTTTGCGTCTACCGTGAATTATGGTGTGGGAAGCCAACCCGGATCTGTTTGCGCGTCTGACCTTGACGGAGACGGGGACAGTGATCTCGCGGTGGCGAATTGGAGCTCCGATAATGTCTCGATCCTTCGGAACAATGGGGATGGGACCTTTGCGTCTACCGTGAATTATGGCGCGGGGAATGGCCCCATATCTGTTTGCGCTGTTGACCTTGACGGAGACGGGGACATCGATCTCGCG
>JBFYZH010000033.1:0-10298 GCA_041309605.1 Candidatus Krumholzibacteriota bacterium | reverse complement strand
CGGAAAAGAAATACAGTACATCGTCCAGGCGATCCTCGACGGCCATGCTTCGGGAGACGGTCCGTTTACGGCCAAATGCAGCCGCCTGCTGGAGGAAGTGCTCGGCATACCGAAAGTTCTTTTAACCACCTCATGTACTCACGCCCTGGAAATGTCCGCGCTCCTTCTCGATATACAACCCGGCGACGAGGTCATCGTGCCGTCCTTCACTTTCGTCACGACGATCAACTCTTTCGTATTGCGCGGCGCGAGGCCCGTTTTTATCGACATCCGGCCGGACACGTTGAACATGGACGAGAAACAGCTGGAACCTCTTATCACGCCAAGAACGAAAGCAATCATAGCGGTTCATTATGCGGGGGTCGGCTGTGAAATGGACGCCATATGCAGGATTGCAGAAAAACACGGCGTGCCTATCGTCGAGGACAACGCGCACGGACTGTTCGCGCGATACGGGGGCAGGTGGCTCGGCTCCTTCGGGCAATTGGCGACCTTGAGTTTCCATGAGACGAAGAATTTTATCTGCGGCGAAGGCGGAGCGTTGCTCATCAATGACACGAGCTATCTGGATCGCGCGGAGATCATAAGGGAAAAGGGGACAAACCGCAGTAATTTCTTCAGGGGAATGGTGGACAAATACACATGGGTCGATATCGGTTCGAGTTATCTGCCATCCGATATCCTGGCAGCATTTCTTCTGGCGCAGCTTGAATCGAGGGATCAGATCCTGAGGGACCGAAAAAATGTTTTTGAGAATTATAAATATCAATTGGCCGAATGGGCCGGGAATAACCGTGTTTGCCTGCCGACCATACCCGCATGCTGCGAACAGGCGTACCATATGTTCTACATTCTATTGCCGACCGAGGAAATTCGTCGACGCGTGATAAACCATCTGAAGGAAAAAAGTATTTTAAGCGTTTTTCATTATCTCCCGCTGCATCTGTCTCCGATGGGAAGAAAATTCGGATACAGCGAGGGAAACTGCCCGGTAACGGAGAATATCAGCGATCGCCTGCTCCGTTTGCCTTTCTTCAACGAACTTACGATTGAACTGCAACAACAGGTTTGTGATGCCCTTTGCGAGATGAATTTTTAATATCCCGCGGCGATCCATATCAGATTATTTTTCATGCCTCGATCGAATGCCCCTTTACAGGGGGCATTCGCGTATCAGCTAGAAATATCGCCGGGCAACGGGTCTGTACCGCGCCCTCCGGCAATCAGCCCTTCAGCACTCCGTCCATGATCTTGATCGCCTTGTCTATCTCTTCGGTGCGTACGTTCAGGGGCGGGCGGAACCTGACGGTCTTCGGTCCGCACTTCAGAACGATGAGCCCTGCAGCCATACAGTCGTCGATGAACATGTTGCGCGACTTGCTGTCGTTGAAATCGAAGGCGCAGAAAAGGCCGAGCCCGCGAACATTCGACAAACGGTCCGCGTAACGCTTCCCGAGTTCCCCGAGTTTCTTCAGGAGATATCCGCCCATTTTCGCGGCGTTCTCTACGAGGTTCTCCTCCTCGATCACTTCGAGCACCTTCATGGCCCTGCACATGTCGGTGAGGTTTCCGCCCCAGGTCGAGTTGATCCTGCTCGAGACCTTGAACACGCTGTCGACTTCGTTTATCCTGTTGCTCGCCGCGATGCCGCATACCTGCGTCTTCTTGCCGAAGGCGATGATGTCCGGTTTCACGCCGAAGTTCTGGTGCGCCCACATGCGCCCCGTCATCCCGAGACCGGTCTGGACCTCGTCGTAGATCAGTATGATCTCGTTCTCGTCCGCTATCCGCCTCAGCTCCTGGAAGAATTCCTTACGGAAATGGTTGTCGCCCCCCTCGCCCTGTATAGGCTCGATGATGATCGACGCGATATCGTCCGGATTGTCATTGATCGCCTTCATTATCTGCCCGACGGCCTTCTTCTCCGCGGCTATGACCTCGTCAAGATGGTCTTCGAGCGGGAAAATGACCTTGGGATTGTCTATCCTCGGCCATTTGAACTTGGGATAATAATCGGTCTTGGTGGGATCGGTGTTCGTCAGGGACATCGTGTACCCGGTGCGCCCGTGGAAGGCTTCCTTGAAATGGATCACCTGGTGTCCCTTCTCCTCTTTGTAACCTTTCGCGAAGTTCTTGCGAACCTTCCAGTCAAAGGCGGCCTTCAGCGCGTTCTCGACGGCCAGGGCGCCGCCGCTGATGAAGAAGAGATTGGGAAGATAGTCGGGGGCCGCGATAGTGGCGAACGCATGTACGAATTCCGCCATCTCCACGGTGTAGAGATCGGAATTGGATACGTTGTTCACCGCCACCATCCCCAGTTTCTGCTGGTATTCGTCGCTCGTCAGGGCGGGGTGGTTGTACCCGAGGGCGCTGGAGGCGAAAAATGTGAAAAAATCCAGATATTCCCTGCCGGTCGCGGCATCATGAAGCCAGCATCCGTGGCTGTTGCACAGGTCGAGAACGAAGGGGAATCCGTCTACGAGCATGTTGCACTGGAGAGTCTTGTGGACCTCACCCGGTGTGATCTTCCTGCAACCCATAAAAGCACCTCACGGTCTGAAGTAATTAATTGATAAAGCTTTAGTAAATTTCACCACCTGCCTGTATTTCCATGCCGCTAAATATATTTACTTTACCGGATATTTTCAAGCTATTTCGTCCGGGGAACAGTGGAAAAAGGTTGTTTATTGTAAATCGCCCCGAAAAGACTTTACGACCCTTCAATCTCCCGGACGGAACACCCCGAGAATTTCCATTAAGGGACGCGTTCAAACCGGTTCGAAGGTTTTAAGTTATGGAAAAAAATGGGCCAGATTCCGTGGCTGCTTCCAGAACCCGACCCTTTTTTGCGGAAATGCGGGATATGAGCGCGAAGAGACAGTTAGTTTACTTCGCGCTCTTATATCCCGGGTGAGGTGATCGAACCACTTCACGCTCCCGCAAAACCTGCATATTTCAATTCAACAGATTCGAGGCCTTCACTCTTTAGGATCTGTTGAATCTTTCCCGCCTGTCCTCTGGCCAGAACTCCTTGGTTTCCACCAAGTTGGAGTCTTCGTCGAAGATGAATTCCTTGCCGATCTCATAGTAAGTCCAGTGTTCGAGTACCCTTCCGTACCCCTTCACTAGCAGGCGATGTACGGGGTAACCGTGCTCCTGGTAGATCGACAGTTTGTCGTTGGTCAATTTGGACTCAAGGAGAGAATGCCGCAGGTAACTGCGTCCTCTTCTTCCTTTACCGATGGTGACCGCCTGGGCGGTGGCGGCCAGCAAAGATACGAGAGTCAAGACCAGGATCAATCGCTTGATCATTGTCCTCACTCCTTTCCGATGTGTGAACCAAAAGATGCTGTACTTTCTATCTTGCTGAGTCCTATTATACCACAAACGTCTTTGTAATTTCAACATGCTCCGCAAGATTTCGCAAGATTTCGAAAGGTTTCAGGTCATGCCCCAGGATTCCCCGACAAAAACGATTCCCATGCCTCTCATGAGAATCATGATGGTCCTGCTTTTCGTCATATGGTCCAACGCGTTCACCTCGATAAAGCACCTTCGGGGGGTTTTTTCGCCGATGGAACTGGTACTCGCAAGGTTTCTCCCATTTGCCGTTTTCAGCGCATTCTATCTTTTTGCCACTAGTTCCAGGCGCAGGGAGACACTCGATATACTCAAGGTCGCGTATATGAAGATCATCGGGATGGGGATCTTCGGGATCGCGGGCTACAACCTCTTCATCAACCTGGCCCAGACCGAGATCAAACCGGGAGCGGCGGCGCTACTGACGACCCTGTCACCCCTCATGACCCTTATCCTCGCGGTGATCTTCCTGAAGGAAAAGGTCCCCGTCAGAAGGACCGCCGGAATCCTGATCGCTTTCGCCGGTCTGTTCCTCGTGGTGGGATACGGTAAGGTCGGGATGGGAAATCTGCCGGGCACCTCACACGCCGCTATCAGGTATGCCCTGATAGCGACTCTCGCGCCCCTGAGCTGGTCGATCTATACGATCCTCGGCAAGAATCTTGTCAGGACCAGGGGACCCTTTCTGCTGACAAGCATGTCCGCGCTGATAGGAACGCTGCCATTCCTGCCGCTGCTCGATGCCGCATTCATGCACAAGGTCTCCCAGATGCAGATGTCTCACTGGCTGGCACTGGGACATCTTACTATTCTTTCGACGATGGTCGGGTTCTGGATATGGAACATCGCTTTAAAAAACATGCCCGCCTCTTCGGTGTCATCCTTCATATACCTTAATCCTCCATTTGCCGCTTTCTTCGGATGGCTCTTCTTCAAGGAAGAGGTTACCTTATTCTTTCTTGTCGGCAGCGCGATAGTGCTTTCCGGACTCTACCTTTCGCAGTCGAAGCGGTAAAAAAGCGCTTCCCGCGACCAGCCTTAAGGTATATACCGGCCAAAACAAGGATAAAGACGCTTACGTCATTGACAGCGATCCCCATACGGGATATAATAAATACAGAAGTCCCTGCCGAATTGGTGAGGTGAATGATTTTGGAAGAAAACCGCGGGCTGTACTCTTTGCAGAGTTAGCTCCAGAGTTATTCGCCCCCACGGTTCAGGCGGGGGCTTTTTTCATTGCCTGTAAATGATCCCGTAATACACGGGGCTGAAAAAAACTCCGGAAGAGGATCTTCCGGAGGTCAAAACCGCATTATTGAAGTAATCCTATTCCTCCCACCTGTCCACCTGATCATCGATCAGCCAGATGTAACGTTTTTTGTTTCTATCTCTTGGATCCCTGTACGTCCACTGTTCCTGTTTCGTCTCGCCGATTTCGTTGGATCTCACCTCGTCGGGGAATCCCCACGAATGAAGGGCTGCTTCCCGCGGCATATTCTTGAACAGCTCATGGCTGTAAATGGCTTTTGCCGTTCTCTTTCCGAACGTGTTGAGATTCATCCTGTAACGGTAATCGGGGTCCTTGAACCAGAACGCCTGGTTGAGGACCGCTTCGAATTTTTCTTTTGTAAGGGGTCTTTCCAGACCCAGGTTGTGCCTGATGATCTTGTTGTTCGGCCCTTTCACGCCGATCGCCCCGTTCCAGTGCATATCGATGGAAACGATTTTTACCTCGATATCCCGGTCTATGATGCCGTTCTGGCCCGTATCTATAAGCAGTGTCCTGGTCCAGGCCCTCCTGCCTATGTATTCATCTTCGAGTTGATCCATCTGTTCGATCGGGATATCTTTCATCTGCGTGTTGACCACCCCGCACCCGGAAAGCACAAACACGACGCCGAGCGTCATGAATAGATACTTCTTAGTCTGAGTCACCCTGAGATCCTCCTTATTGACCAAACTTGACCGGTATCGATAAAATAGATTGAACGCACAATCAAATCAAGTCTTTTCTATGATATGCCCTTAACGTGCCTGAGAATCAATGTCCCCTCGGATGAGGAAAGGTCGATCGCTATAAGATCGAACCTTATTTCGCTGTATCCCGAGGGCGCCCTCCCGGAGGAAATGTACCGGCGCGCCGCCTTTCTGATGTTCGAGATTTTATCGTATCGCACCGCGTCCAGGGCGTCTCCGAAACGCCCGGTTCTTCTTGTTTTGACCTCGACAAAAACGAGGCAATCCCTTTCCCTTGCCACCAGGTCCACCTCGAGATGCCCCGACCGATAGTTATTTTCCAGAATTACGCTTCCGGTGAGTCTTAGGTACTCCGCCGCGATCCTTTCGCCGGCGGATCCGGTTGATATATTCCCGTCCACTTCCACCACCCCTTATCCGTCAGATCCTATCCTGAAACTTCTTCTGTGTATCCTGGTTCTGCCCCTGTTCCGAACCGCCAGAATGTGTTCCCTGGTGCCGTACCCCTTGTTGCGCAGGAAACCATAGCCGGGAAACAGCTCATCCTGCTCCCTCATGATCCTGTCACGCGTCACCTTGGCCAGGATCGACGCGGCCGCCACGGAAAAACTCTTTCCGTCGCCTCCGGTCACCGCCTCGGCGGGAAACCCGATATCGGGCAGATCCCGCCCATCGACAAGGACGAGGGACGGTTCGACCCGCAGCCCCTCGACAGCCAGTCTCATCGCTTCCAGCGTCGCTTTCAGGATATTGATCCTGTCGATCACATCAGGCTCGACGATCCCGGCGGACCAGGCGACGCACCTTTCCACGATAAGATCGCGCAGGCGCTCACGTAAAGGTTCGGAGAGGAGTTTGCTGTCGTGTACCTTTCCGAGTCCGGCGCCAGGCTCGCATATTACCGCTGCCGCCACCACGGGACCTGCCAGGGCGCCCCTGCCGGCCTCGTCGACGCCCGCCAGCAGCCGGCCTCCGTGTCCGGTCATCTTCCGGTCGAATCCGACCAGATCCTCGAACGAGCTGCGCGACGATCGGATCGTCATTTCCTGTTATCCGTTTTTTCCTTTATGCGGGCCGCCTTGCCCTTGAGATCGCGAAGGTAGAACAGCCTGGCCCTTCTGACCTTGCCCTTCCTGAGCACCGTGATACCGGCGAGGTTGGGCGAATGCAGCGGGAAAATCCTCTCCACCCCGACGCCCTGGCTGACCTTCCTTACCGTGAAGGACGCGCTTACTCCGGCCCCCCTGCGCTGAATAACGGTGCCCTGGAAAGCCTGGACCCTTTCGCGTTTTCCTTCGACGACCTTGACGTCAATGCGTACGGTGTCACCGACATTGAATTCGGGAGTCGAATCCTTTCCATGCCTTGCTGAAATCTGATCGAGGATATTCATCCTGTCCTCCTTGGCTCGTTATTAAAATCGATCCGCCTCTTAACGCCGGGATCCCTTCCCGGCGCGCCGGCCCCGATGACCGGCCTTGAATCCTATAGTATCTAAGAAGATCCCTTCCGGGACCGTTCGAGAAGATCGGGCCTGTTTCTCTCCGTTCGCTTCCTGGCCGATTCCTCCCTCCACCGCTCGATCATCGCGTGGTTGCCGGACATCAGAACCTCCGGCACCTCGAGCCCCCTGTACTGCGGCGGTCTCGTATAATAAGCGGCGTCGAGCGAAAACTCCCTTTCGACGTCGAATGAATCGGTCTCCCTGCTCCGTTCGTCCCCCAGGACTCCCGGAAGGTGCCGGATCACCGAGTCGGCGACGACCAGGGCGGGAAGTTCTCCGCCGCTCACAATGTAATCCCCGATCGAGACGAGATCGGTCACCACCAGTTCGACGGCCCTCTCGTCGACGCCTTTGTACCTGCCGCAGATGAAGACTATCTTCTTCCTGCCGGCCAGTTCCCTTGCCACCGCCTGATCGAAAATCCTTCCGGCCGGCGAAAGCATGATTACGGGAACATCGTCCCTCTCATCGGCGCTTCTCACCGATTCGACCGCCTCCACCAGCGGGGGAACCATCATTATCATCCCCGGCCCCCCCCCATATGGGTAATCGTCTACGGACCTGTGAGCGTCCACCGAGAAATCCCTGAGATTTACGACCTTGTAGCCGGCCGCTCCCTTTTTCGCGGCCACGCCCAGGACACCCGTCTCCAGCACACCGGGAAACATGCCGGGAAAGATCGTAATGAAACACATTTCCATGGCCGGACCGTCACCACCTGAGTTCCAGCAGACCATCTGGCGGGTCTATTTCCACGATATTTTTATCAAGGTCGACGCGTCTTACGACCTCGGGCACGTTGGGTATTATCGTCCTTTCTCCGTCCTTCTCCACTATCAGGCAATCCTGTTCCCGTCCCAAAAGCATATCCACTACCGTGCCGACGACGGTTCCGTCGACGAGCGTCACGGTCGAACCGATCACCTGGAAAGGTTTGAGCTTCTCGGGCGCGGCCGACACATTCACGTATTCCATCGACACTTCAAGCCTGTTGCCCACCGCCGGGCGGGCGTCATCGATCGTCTCGATACCGGACAGCTTTAAAATATATGTATTGCCTTTGACCCTGTACTTCTCGACAAAGACCTTCCTGTTATCTCCGCTCCCGGATACCAGGGACAGCCTGCTTGCCTTGAGCGCTCCGTCCCAGAAATCGGGACCGGGAAGAAGCTTCACCTCTCCCTTGAGCCCCACTGTCTTCACGATATCGCCCAACGATGCCGTACGGACTGACATGACACCCCTTATTCACGGATTTCGAGAAGCACCTTGTCGCCCATACGTGTGGCGGCGGCGTTGACGAGCGCGCGAAGGGCTTTTGCCGTCTGCCCGTTCCTGCCTATGATCTTGCCAACGTCGGATTTGTCGACGGACAGCACGAGGATCGTCGTATTGTCGCGCTTCTCCTCGCTCAGCGTAATCGTCTCCGGTTTGTCGACAAGCATCTCGCATATCTTCCGGATCATCGTCTTGATCTTATCAACGTTAATCGTCATCCGAATTCCTTTCAGAACAGTGAATCAAATACCGGTAAAAACACGGCATTCGCCCGCTTGCGGCGTTTCGGCGACACTCAGGCCCCGGGAGTGGCCTCTCCGGCTTCCGGTCCTCCCGCGGAACCGTCTTCAGCCGCTCCCTTGGCGGTTTCCTTCCCCGCCTTGGCCTTCGCTTCTTCCGCGGCCTTTGCCGCAGCCCGCGCCTTCTTCGATATCGTCACTTTTTCCTTCACCTTCGCCTTGGGCTGTTTCGCCCTCAGCTGCTCTACCTTCGCTTCAACCTCGGACAGGGTCAAACCTGACCTGAGCATCTGCCACTTTTCCAGAAGGTGGTGCTTCCTGAGAATCATGGCCGTATTGGGCGCCGGCTTTGCCCCTTCGTTCAACCACTTGTAAAGCTTGCCCTCGTCGATATTGAAATCTGCCGGGTCCGTCAGGGGGTTGTAGTACCCCAGTATTTCTATGAACCGGCCGTCGCGCGGCATTCTCTCGTCAGCCGCGACAATCCTGTAGAAGGGTCTTTTCTTGGCGCCCATCCTCGTCAATCTGATTTTTACTGCCAACTCTTACCTCCGTTTGATACTACGATCGTCTCGATCAGGAAAACGGGAAACCCGCCGGCATCCTGCCGGCAAATTTCGAGAAGCGTCTCATCATCTTCCTCGTCTGCTGAAACTGGTTCAAGAGCTTGTTGACGTCCTGAACGGTCACACCGCTTCCCGCGGCGATCCTTCTCCGCCTCGACCCGTCCACGAGCTGCGGGCAGCGCCGCTCCTCCGGGGTCATCGACCGGATGATCGCCTCCATCCTCTTCATCTCTTTTTCGCCACCGTCCGGCGATAACGCGCCTCGAACCTTCATCCCCGGGATCATGCCGAGGATCTGGTCTACCGGCCCCATTTTCTTCAGCCGCTGGAGCTGGTCAAGGAAATCTTCGAGGGTGAAAGATTCCTTGCGGAGCTTGCGCTGAAGCTCCATTTCCGTTTTTTCGTCCATTGTATCCTGGGCCTTCTCGACCAGGGAGACGATATCTCCCATACCCAGGATCCTTCCGGCCATCCTGTCGGGGTAGAACGCTTCAAGATCGGAAGGTTTCTCCCCGATACATACGAACTTGACCGGCACTTTCGTCACCGCCGTGACCGAAAGCGCCGCTCCACCCCTGGTGTCTCCGTCCATTTTTGTAAGAACGACACCGGTAAAATCTATACTATCCTTGAACTCGCGCGCGACATTGACCGCTTCCTGGCCGGTCATGCTGTCGAGTACGAGCAGTATCTCCTCCGGCGAGATCATCCTTTTGATATCGGCGAGTTCCGACATCATTTCCCGATCGATATGCAGCCGTCCGGCCGTATCGACGATGATCGTGTCGCGCAGTCCCGACTTCGCTTCCCTGATCGAATCGGCGGCGATTTTTTCCGGCGCCGCTTCAGTACCGGGAGCGAAGACGGGAACGCCTGTCTCCCTGCCCAGCACCTGTAACTGCTCGATTGCGGCCGGACGATAAATATCGGCCGCGACGAGCAGCGGCTTGCGTCCCTTCTTCATAAGGTGAACGGCAAGCTTCGCCACGAAACTGGTCTTTCCCGCTCCCTGCAGTCCGCATACCATCACGCAGGCCGGAGAACCGGACAGCCTGAAAGGAGACTGCCTCTCGCCAAGGATATGGACAAGTTCCTCGTGGACTATCTTGATAATCTGCTGATCGGGAGTCAGGCTGTCCAGTACTTTTTTCCCTGTAGCCCTTTCGCCGACCTTCGCGACGAACTCCTTGACGACCTTGTAATTGACGTCCGCCTCAAGAAGAGCCCTGCGGACATCCTTCATCGCATCCTGAACATGGTTTTCACGGATCTTTCCGTGTCCCCGTAACTCTTTGAAAACACGGCCGAACTTATCGCCAAGGTCCTGGAACACCCGCAGTCACTCCCGCTTGTAAAGTACGTAAAATAACATGA
>JBFYZH010000032.1:0-21292 GCA_041309605.1 Candidatus Krumholzibacteriota bacterium | reverse complement strand
GGAGTTCGGCGAGAAGTTCGAGCGCGAATTTCTCAGCCAGGGTGAATACGAGGACAGGAGCATAACGGAAACCCTCGATATAGGATGGAAGGTCATATCGTATCTTCCGAAGGACGAGCTCTACAGGATATCCGAGGAAGAGCTGAACAAGTATTACGGCAAATGACCCGCCGGATGCGCGGCGGAGGGATGAGATGGCTCAGTACGAAATGGCACCGACAAAGACGAACCTGATGAAGGTCAAAAGAGACCTCGGGTTCGCCCTCGAAGGGTGGGAACTGCTCGATCAGAAGCGCAAGATCCTCGTGGTGGAGTTGATGGGGCTGATCGATCGCGCGGTGGAGGCCCAGGAACGGGTGGAAGCCGGCCTCAAGGAGGCGTACGCGGCCCTCGACCAGGCGATGCTGAGGATGGGGCGAAGGGAGGTCAACCTGGCGGCTCTCGGGATGAACATAGAATCGAACATCTCCTTTTCCGCGAAGAGGGTCATGGGCGTCTCCCTTCCGCGGGTCAAGGTTGCGATCGACGACAGGTCGCCGTACTTCGCCGCCGCCGAAAGCAGCATATGGCTGGACGAGGCGATAAGGAAGTTCCGGGATGTGCTGGGTCTTCTCGGAACTCTCGCCGAGGCGCGCATCTCGCTGATGAGGCTCGCGCGGGAGGTTGCAAAGACGATCAGGCGTGTGAACGCCCTGGAAAAGATATTCATCCCCGACCAGAAAGAGACATTGAAGTATATTGAAATGGCGATCGAGGAGTCCGAAAGGGAGGCCTTTTTCGTGCTCAAACTCGTAAAAGACAGGCTCGCGCAGAGAAGGGGGGAAGCCCTGTGAACCATCCGATAAAAAAGATACTTCTTTATATTGACGGAAGCGAGGCTTCCATCACCGCGGCGCAGATGGCGATTGCGATGGCCAAGGCTCACGGAACGGTGCTGAAGGTGGTCTATGTCGTAAATGAAAGTCTCCTCGGCGAGCTGCTCAAGGCGAAGATCTTCGTTGAGGTCGAAAAGATGGATTACGAAAGGGACCTCGAGGAGGACGGGAAACGATATCTCAACTTTGTCGTCAAACTGGCCGGAAGCAAATCGGTGAATATCGAAACGGTGCTTCGCAAGGGTATCGTGCATGAAGAGGTGGCCCGCGAAGTCGAGGAATTCGGCGCCGATCTCCTTATCCAGGGCGAACTTGGAGAGGTGCTGAGCCTGAGGGACTCCCATTACGAGGAGGGGGAACGGATCCTCAGGAGGGTCAAGTGCAGCGTTATGGTGGCCAGGAACGCCGAAAAGATAGAGAAGGTGTTCAAGCAGCTGTAATCAGGTCATCGGGTTGCCCGGCGGGGGATAGGGAGTGCTTGCGCCGGGATTAAAGGTTCATTATTATTCTGCGATATTTAATGCATCCGGGAGATGCGCTTGCGGGAGGCAATGGAAATGATGCTTACCGATCATATCAGGCCTGAATGCGTCAAGATAAGACTTGACGGCAAAAGCAAGGCGGAAGTGATTGAAGAGCTGGTCGAGGTTCTTTCGGATTCCGGTGCCGGCTGCGATGCGGACGCTATTCTCGAGGCCGTCATGAAGAGGGAACACGACGGGAGTACGGGACTGGAGATGGGTGTCGCGATACCTCACGCCAAGTGCGATGCGATAGACAGGTTAAGCATCGTCGTGGGTATTTCGAAGGACGGGGTCGATTTCGATTCGCAGGACGGCAAGCGTTCGAATATCTTTTTCCTGATGCTGGCTCCAAGGAACGAATCGGGCCCCCATGTGCAGGCCATTGCCAAGATAGTAAAGCTGATCAAGGTCGACGGTTTCAGAAAAAAGCTTCTCAAGGCTTCGACGCCCGCGGAAGCGATCGACGTTATCAGAAAGGTGGAGGAAGGCGAGGATTGAGCGCCTCTTTCCCTATCGCCCCATTTTTCTCCTCATCGCCGCAACGGGCGAAGACCTTTTCCCCGGGGTTGTTCGGATGATTCCCGAAGGTAACGGCAGGATTATCGGATATTACGGATATCCGCGAAGATCGCTACTTGCCGCCGCCCGGCGCGATTTCGGCGCGAACCTTCCCGTTGTCGACCTGGACATCGATCACGGGGCTCCCGATTCGGGGCTCCTGCCCCAGGCAACCTGCAGAATAATCGCGAACATAATGAACAACGCCGTCCGGCTGTCCGGCAGGCTGGCCGTGGTCGTCGCCTCGGTCGGAGAGGACAAATGCGACGGCGGGAGAAATATCGCCTGGCTCCTGAAGGGAATGGGATTCAACGTCGTAGAATCGCGTTTCCCCTCCGGCGAGAACGAGGACAGGCCCCTGGTCTGGTCGACCTGTTCCGGGCCGCTCGCCGGCAGGATCGACAGGATAATGGAGACCGTCGTCGATCCGCCGAAACGCGCGACGCTTCCCCGGGAGTCCCCCGCGGGCACGGCGTTTCCCGGGGAACTTCCGGTGGGCGCGTCGCTTCCCGGAGAGTCCCCGGCGGGTGCGGCGTTCCCCGGGGAACTTCCGGCGGGCGCCGCGCCGCGGCGATGCGAACCGACGCACGGTTTCTGGGGCGTCCCGCCAAACGATTTCAGGATACTCGGCCTCTTCCCGCCGGCCACGCATATATACGGATGGACGCGCTGTGTCGAGGCGGGAAGGCCCGCCGACATGGACCTGGAATGTTTCGTAGATCCGGGGGTGCCGACAGTCTTCTTCACGCAGAGTTTCTGCGCAAAGCAGGACCTCGCGCATTATCTCGCGGAGAAGCACGGCGGCCTGGAGGTCGACTGCCACCGGGAGATAAACGATTCGATAATGGCCAAGGTGGAGGCTTTCATAAAACTCTCGTAGACCGGCCGGCGGCCTGCGCCGCGCGGAGGGAAAGTGCTTATAGCGGATTGCGGCAGCACCTGGACGAAGATACTCGACACCGGCTCGGGAAGTTTCGAGATTATCAAGACGAGGGACATGGTCAGGCGCAGCGACCTTCATTTCGATATCGCCACCGGGCACAGCGCGCGGGGAAGGTGCGCGTCGTTTCGCAACGAATTGATAGCTCTCGCGGAGGGGGCGCTCGCCCTGGTCGGGGAAGCCGATTTTTCGGTGGTGGACGTGGGGGGAAGGGACGTGAAGTTCGTCAGGTTCGGGGACCGAAAGGTCAAGAAGCTCGACTGGAACCTCTCGTGCGGTTCGTCGACCGGCGCGACGATAGAACTTCTCGGCAACTACTATGAGGTCGATTTCAGCGCGCTGACGGCCTCGCCGGAATGGATAAACGTCACATGCGGGGTGTTCGGGATGGAAAAGGTGCTCGAACAGGTCTCGACCGGCACGCCCGCACAGGATAGCATAGCGATGTTTCTTCACGGAATGGTCAGAAACGTGTACGATTTCACCGGAAGGCCGGAAACGCTTTATCTCTCGGGCGGATTCTGCGAGAACAGGTGTTTCCTGAAGACCTTCGAGGGGTATTGTGATATAAGACCTCTCGGGAGGGCGGTGCCCCTCGAGGGACTGAAGGCGAAATGACGAAAAGGCAAATAATGCGTGTTGTAAGGTTCACGGAGCGGACCGCCGCCGCGGCGGTCATCTTGCTTGTCCTGGCCTTTTCTTCCTGCCGGAAGGTTCCGGTCACTTCGATCGTTCTTCCTGAGGAAAAAGAGGCGTCCGGAGCGGGGCTTTCGATCGGGGCGGTCTTTCTCTACGATCCGGGCGAGATAGAACATCTTTTCAAGACATTTCTTCCCCTGTACGGCGTGGTTCCGGTGCTGGTGACGGTAAGGAACGACGGCACCGGGACTCTGGGTTTCTTCAGCAGGAACACACTGGCGCTGCGCGATGGGTTCGATGGATTCTCGCTCGAAGTCGCCGGCGTGAAACTCGAGCCCCTGCATCCTCTCGATGTAGTATCGATGGCAAGGAATGAAGGAAGGCAGCGTCATTACCGGAAGAGCGGTAAGATTGACATCGTGACCGGCACCGTCCTTCCTCCCGCGGGCGTTTATTATGCCTGGCAGGGATTCAGGGAGTACAGGGAATACAAACCGATCGTTTCGGCTTCGCTTCCGCCCGTTCTCTACTGCGGGCTCTTCGAACCTCTTATCCTGCGGCCCGGCGAGGAAAAGACCGGCTACCTGTTTTTCGCGATGGAGGAGGAAAAATCACCCTACGAGTCGATCGAGAAGGTGGTGGAGAGGGAGGAAAAGGAAGAGACGGTCCTGGTGCACGGATTGAAGGAAAACTATCCGTGGAGACCGGAGCTTGTCGTAAACCCGGCGCAGTCGGGGCCGGGAACGGAAGGTTCTTATGGAACGCTTGCCGTTGCGGCGAAAGTGCCCGCAAGAGAGATATTCTTTCTGCCGGAGCCCGGGACCGGCCCGCGCGGCGAGGGATTCCTGGCGATCTATACGGAAGGCGGATCGGAATCGCTTGTTTTAGGGAGAATGAACGGGGGATCGGTCGAAGGGACTCCGCTTACAGTAAAGGAGTTTTCCGGGGCAAGCTCGCGGATCGCCGACGCGGCGGCGGGTGAAGGAAGGCTTGCATGCGCCGTCAACTTCAAGAGGAAATCCAGGATATTCCTTCTTGCCGGTGCGGGTGTGGGTGGTGGCGCCGGCATCGAATCGGGTACGGGCGCCGGGAACGGCGGAACCGCCCTTGCCGGCGGTGGGGGCATCGGGGAAGACGACGGCTCCGAAGAGCCCGGCGGCTTCTCCCTCGTCGGCGAGATGGAGCTTCCCCGCAACGTCCGCAGGGTCTTCATGACACGGGAAGGTTTCTTCGCGCTGCTTTCGGACGGTTTCTGCAGGTTTTTCCCTTTCGATGACCGCAGGGCCGGAGATTATGTGAAGCTCGGAAACAACGTCCGGGACGCGGTCGTTTCGGCGGGCGGAGACCTTCTGGTTTTCGACGGCCGGGATGTCTCCATTTTCGGACTCGCGGAAAAAGACAGGTTCGCAAGAAAGGGGAACCCGCTCCCGCTGCGCGGCGATCCGACGGTCGCCGGGGCGTTCGGCGACACGCTGATCCTGAAGGTCCCGGGCGAAGATGATCTCGGCGACACGCTGCTCGTATACGACATGGCGACGCGCGCGGAAATTTCGAGGATATCTTTCAGGGGAAGGATCCAGCGTGTCTCGATCCATCCGAAAGGGATCCTCGCATCGATGCAGGAAGGAACGATACTCGATATCCGGCTCGGGGCCGGCGGGACGCCGTATATCCATGGATCGGCCTGGCTGCCTTTCGATCTGATGGGGCTTTCGGGCGGCGGAAGCGAAATCACGGCCGTCTCGTACGACGGTTTGTGTTATCACGGGCCGCTCGACGGGGCTCCGCCGCTGGCCGGCACGGAGGGCGCCGGTATTACGCGCACTCCAATCGGGATGAGCAGCCCCGAATCGAGAAAATTGAAGGAAAAGAAATCCTGGAAGGACCGGTGACCCTGCGAGGAATCACGTATGGAAAAGAAACACGCCGATATCGACGATCTGCTGGCCACCTTTTCATCCTTTATCAAGGAGAACTATCCGGAGAGCGGGCGGTTCAGGGAAAATCTCGGCGCGCTGTTGCTGGCGAAAAAAAAGAGGCTGAGCGAAAAATCGTACATCGAATCGCTCGAGCGCAATATCGTCTTCCTGCAGGAGTTGACCATGGAAGGGGAGGTCTTTCTCGAGGAGGTCCTCGAGACGGTCAACGACGAGGAGAACGTCCTGGACGACGGGGCCGGGCCTCCGCTCGACGCGATGGAAAAACGGGTGAAGGAGACGGCTCAGGCGAGGCACAGCGAGATCTTCGCGGACGGAGGCGAAATCGACCTCCACGGGCTCGCCCTTCTGAAGAAGGGGGGCGGCGGGGAATATGTCGACAAGCTGGAATTCAACTATTCCTACCTGATGACGCTGAGGATGCTGCTATTCGAATTCTTCAACGTTATCGCCGAAATAAGCAAGGAATATATCATTGACCGGATCGATTCGGCCGCGCCGGCGCATATCATGAACCATGTGGAGATGACCGCGAATTACTACCTTGGAAACGTAATCGTCGGAGAGGTCGTGGAGGAAAAACATGAAGGCGGGTCGAAATGAAGCTATTCCTTGAATTATTTCGGCAAAAAAGGTACATTCCGGTGGTCGGGCGACGAGGTTGCCCTGCGGGTATAAGGATTCTGTAACGTTTTTGAAAGGAGTTCGTCTTGAATTCCAGCATACATACGGCGGTTCGCGAGTCGTTCCGGATACGTTCGGACAGCGTCCTGATTCGGGCTGCAAGGATCGCGGCATTCGCCGCCTTCACCGCGATAAGCGCGCAGTTCGCCGTGACGCTGCCATACACGCCCGTTCCAATCACCATGCAGACACTCTTCGTCGTTCTTGCGGGGGTTGTTCTCGGTCCGAGGGACGGTTTCTACGCGATGATCACCTATCTCGCCGCGGGGGCGGCCGGAGCCCCGGTGTTCGCGGGCCTGAGCTTCGGGCCGGCGATCCTCGTCGGGCCGACCGGCGGTTACCTGCTGGCCTTTCCGGCGGCGGCCCTTGTGGCGGGCGCCATAAGCTCCGTCCCGGGCTTCAGGATCCTTGCCGTGACGGCAGGGGTGGTCTCCGGATCTCTGCTGATCCTTGTGATGGGGACGCTCTACCTGTCTCTGATGACCGGCCTTTCGATCGCAAGGACGATTCCGCTGGCGGTCACGCCCTTCATCGCCGGAGACGTTGTGAAGACGGTTATCGCGGTCGTCATGGCGGGCAGGCGACAGGCATAAAGCCGGGCCACGGTGAGGGTTTGTAACCCGGCGGGTTCGACACGCCCACGGGCGGGTAATTTTGACCCGCGGGTCTTGACAGCGCGTATCAATGGGGATAGAATATATAAGTGATGGGGGGCTGACGGGGAAGTAAATAGGTGGATGCCCCGCTTCAGATGGCGGTGGTTTTAATCAGAGCCCCGGATGCCCGTCCATCGACTCATCCATATTTCTGAGGCGCCACGGATTTTCAGAGCGTGTGAGAACCCGTGGCGTTTTATTTTAATATTGATGTGTATCGCCGCGTCATCAGAGAGAATCCTCGCCGGCTACAAGCTTTTCGAGCAATTCGATCTCTTTTGAAATCCTCTCGTCCCAGGACATGAAGTTCTCGAGAGCGAATGCCATCGCCTGCCTTCCGAGCCTTTCGCGCAGTTCCCCGTCCGCCAGAAGCGTCTCGATCTTCGAAGCCAGCGCCTGGATGTCGTCCTTTTTCGCCAGCAGGCCGTTATACCCGTCCCTGACCGTTTCCGATGTTCCGGCAACATCGAAGGCGACGACAGGCAATCCGCATAGAAGGGCTTCGCACGGGGGCATCGACATATTCGTCAGTTCGTTCGTTCCCACGAAGATGTCGCAGGCCTTCAGAAGCCGCGGCACCTGGTCATACCTGAGCGGTCCGGTGAAAATGGTCCTGTCGCCCAGCCCGAGCTCCGCCGCCTTTCTTTCGAGCTTCGCCCTGTCCGGGCCGTCTCCGCCTATTACTATCGCCGTCCCTTCAAGGAGTTCCCCGGCGATCAGGTATGCGGCTTCAAGAAAGAGATCGACGCGTTTCGACCTGACAAGACGGGAAAAGGTGACAAGAAGGGTCTTGTCCGGCGGCAGGCCGAAGGAGGCCCGGGCTTCGGCGCGGTCCACAATCCGCCCGGCCCACTCCTTGTCCATCCCGTTTGGAAGGAAGGTGATCCTTTCCTGCGGGATTCCGAAGCGCGCTAGCGCTTCGCGGCCCTGCGTGCCGTCGTTGAGTACGATGTAGTGGTCGACGCGCTTTCGCAGCGCCAGGACCTGTTCGTAATTGAACCACCAGTATTTAAACCGGGGCATTTCGAGATGATTGAGGTACATCACCCCGAACAGCTTGGCGACCGAGGGTATCCTCATTTCCCTCGCGACGGCGCCCGCCGGCCCGAGGGAGTAATACGAATACCCGACGATCAGGTCGGGGCGGGTTTTGGCGGCCAGGTCCCGCAGGGCGGGAAGGACGGTGCGAGGGAAAACGCCCGGCACCAGAAATCGTTTGACCGGTCCGGGCAGGTTGGCGTACGAGCGGAAGATGTTCGGGTAGTGATGGTAGCGCAGCCCGTCGTGCGAGTAAGGATCGTTTCCATCCGGCGGTTCCGGTATAAGGTAATCTATTTCGATGCCATGCCCCGTGAGCCTGTTTATGAAATGCATCTCGTCGGGCACGCCGCATCCCTCGCCGAGCGACCACATCTGGTCCCATATCGAGAGAACGGTTATTTTTTTAAGTCTTTCCGCCAAGAGCAGATCACTCCCCGCCGTTCATTCGCCGGCGATTCTTTTCATCCTGTCGAGCAGGATATCGGGGCCCACGAATCCGACGATACGCGAGCCGGGAACCTCGTTGCCCGAAGCGTCGAAAAACAGTATCGCGGGCACGCCGGCGATGCCGAATTCCTTCTTGAGTCCCTTTTCCATCTCCCCCGATTTTGTGAGGTCGACCTGCAGGGTCGCCATTTTCTTCGAAAGAGAACGAACCGCGGGGTTGGTGAATGTAAGCAGCTCGAGTTCGTGGCACGGCACGCACCAGTCGGCGGAAAAATCGATCATCACGCCCCTCCCGCCGCCTGTGGCGGCGGTGAAAGCTTCCCTGCTGTAGGGGGTCCATACTATCCCGTCCCCTGCCGCCGATTTTCCGAACGGGCCGCCTGGCAGAAAAAGAACGCCGGCCGCGGCCGCGATCATAATCGCGCCCGCCGTCTTCCTCAGCCGGCCGAATCCCTTCCCCATCCCGGGCACAAGGTCGATCCATCCGAGGTAGAGGCCGCCTGCGAGAAGAACGACGATGTTGGCCGCCGTGGCGGCGGTACCGGGGATTACGTTCCGGGCGAAATAAAGCGCCATTAGAAGAAGTATGAATCCGAAAATCTTTCTCACCCAGATCATCCACCCGCCGGAGCTCGGCAGCCGGCTGATCGATCCGGATACGGTTGCGAGAACGATGAACGGAATCCCCATCCCCCAGGCCAGCGTGAAGAACATCAGGAATCCCGTCACCGGCCTTCCCATTTCGCCGACCCATGTCAAAAGCCCCAGGACAAAGGGCCCGATGCATGGAGCGGCGACGATGCCGACCGTAAGGCCCATGAAGAACGCGCCCCAGCCGCCCTGTTTCGCCGAACCGGTGCGCCTCTGCAGGAAAACGGGCATCCTCAGCTCCCAGAGGCCGAACATCGACGCCGCCAGCCCGGCCAGCACGGCGACTATGAAAAGGATCACCCAGGTGTTCTGCAGGGCCGAACCGAAAAGCGAACCGGTCATCGCGGCCGCGATGCCGAGAACGCTGTAGGTCATTGATATCCCGAACACGTATATCAGCGAAAGCAGAAAGGTTCTCGATGTCCTGCCGCCGGACTGTCCGCCGAAATAACTTACGGTGATGGGAATGAGAGGGTAGATGCACGGAGTGAGGTTGAGCGCCAGCCCGCCGAGGAATATCAGGAGGAATGTCAGAAATATCCCCTTTTCCTCAAGGGTCCTGCCGAACGTCTTTTCCTGATCGCCCGGGGCGCCGGCCCCGCGCGCCTGATCGCTTCTGATATCGACGAAGGGGGGGGAGGAAAAGATATCGGGATTGATCGCCTCGGCCGGCTCGTCCATCGCGCCGACCCTGATCGTGATCGAGGCGCCGGCCGTCCCCGGTTCGAGGCAGGTCAGGTTGTTGCATCCCTGGTATTCGAGGACGCCTTTTATCTCGTACTCGCCCGGGAGGGTGTTTTTCTCAATCCTTATTTCGGCCCCGAAAATGACCACGCCGTGGAAGAGCGACATCTTCGAGTCGCTGACCTCGAGCTTTTCGAACGAGGGTTCGGGATAGAGCACGCCGAGCACCACGATGCCCTCGGGCGCGGTTATCTCGAGCCTGGACGGTATGAGAAATTTGTCGAGAGGTTCGTGCGAATTGATATGCCACCCGTCCCTGACCGCGGCCCTTACCGCGATGTGACCGGTGGAGCCCGGGTGAAAGACGGACAGCGATGCCAGCGCCTCGGCGCTGACCAGGTTGCCCGGCTGCGCGAAGAAATCCTGGCCGGCCGCGGCCGATACGATGCAGATGACCGCGGTCACTAGGACCGTGGCCGCGACGCGTGCCCGCCGGTTGGCTGTTTTCGCGATCATTGTTCTCCTTCCGTTCATTTCACATTGTACCTGAAAATATATACGCCTCCCGATCCGCTCGCCAGGTAAACGAAGCGGCCGTCCTCGAAAACGCCCCTGCCGTCGTCGACGGACGGGTGGCTCGCGGCGATGAACGGCTTTCGGGGATCGGACACATCGACGGCGGCGATCCCATTTTTCTGGGAGGCTATGAAAACGGTTTTGCCGGCGGCGTGGATTTCCCGGGCTATCGATCCGATCGAAACGGAGCCGAGCATCACGGGTTTCGAACGGTCGCCGATGTCGACGACACGGAGGCCGTCGCCTCCCACGGCGATATAGAGCAGGTCGCCGTCGACGAAGACGTCGCAGGCCCAACCGGGGGTGTCCGTCATAGAGACGAGGCGGGGGACTTCGCCGCCGCGCGAATATATCTTGAACCCGTTGAATCCGTCGGCGAAATAGAAATATTTCCGGTCGGCGAAAATGCCTCGGACTTCGGAAAACCCGGCGCGCCAGACAAGCCTCGGTTTCTCCGGATCGGAGAAGTCGACGATCTCGGTTCCTCCGAGGCCTCCGGCAAGGAACGCGGTACTTCCTTCGGCGACCACCGCCGAAAGGTAGAACGGGGATTTTACGTGGCCGAGCTCGCGGGGACGGGAGGGATCGCTTATGTCGACGGTCCTGAGCCCTTCGTCGCCGTCGGCGACAAGAAGGATGTCGCCCGCCAGGGCCACGTCTCTTGCCACGGCGGTCCGCAGGTGTCCTGTCCATTCGACGGAACCGCTTGTGGAGACCTTTCCGATCCGCAGCCCGTCGCGGCCGTTCGCGAGGTACAGGTATCCGTCCCTTGCCACCAGGTCGGTCGCGAATCCCGTGGCCGTGACCTTGCCGGTGCAGGATGCGCCGCCGCCACGAAGATCGTATATCCAGAACCCCTCCCTTTCGTCCATGCAGGCAAGCCAGTTCCCCGACATCGACGGCGACGAGCCCGGAAAACGCCTTTTTTCTTCCCTGTTCGTAATCCTTTTCACGGGATTTTGTCCGGGGACGGGCAAGTCTTCGGCGCTCAGGCGGCGGTAATCGGCCGGCAGTGGATCGGCGGCGCGGATCGCGCCGTATTTATCGCCCGCGCCGGGAACCGTGAAGGGGATCATTTTCCCGTCGTTCGTGAGCGCCAGTCCCCGGTCTTCGAAGAACGCCAGCGCCCCGATCCCGTCGAGGGGAAGGGGAGCGAGTTCCAGAAGGATAGCGGGGTCGGAGATGTCGTATCGCACGAAGGTTCCGCCGGAAGCGTTGAGGTACAGGATATCACGATGAAGATACGCCTGTTTCTTCGCGCCGGGCGATTCGAGATGCGATTGCCTGGTCAGGATTCCGTCTTTCGCCGCCGAGAACACGGTCGCGCCGCCGCCGTCCACAATGACGACGATTTCGTCAGCGGAAAGAAGGGATACGGGTCTCGATCGCACGCCGGCGAAGGAGGTCAATGCCGGCTTGAGCGGTTTTGATATATCGAATGTGACGACCCCTCTTTCCACGTCGGCGACGACGAGAAGATCGCCGCATACGCAGCAGTGCGTGGCCTGGGGCAGCGGGCGGGAATCGGCGATCGCGGGGTTCGCCGGATCGCCGAGGTCCACGGTCACAATACCCAGCCCCCAGGCGGCGGCATATATCACGTCGCCCTTCGCCGCGATGTCGTAGGGTTCGCCTTCGAGCGCGACAAGCCTGAACGCCGAGGGGGCGGACGGATCGTCTATGACGGCAAGCGCCCCGCCCGAGGCGAGGATGATTTTATCCCCGGCGAAGAGGGCTTCCCTCGGCACCTCCTGCAGCAGTGTCCTCGAAAGAAGTTCGAACTCGCCGGACATCGAAACGGACGGCAGTAAAACGACGAACGATGACAGCAACAGTACGCGACGCCTCATTGACATCTCGGTCTCCGAATCTTCCCGGCGCGGCCGCCGCCGGCCGGGGCGGCAGGCGCCGGGGCCGAATCTTCCTGCTGAAAGTACCGGCCGAATGCAGGGGCCTGCGCGCCGGTGCCGTGTTCCGCCGGAGCCGGCGCGTGAACCACGGCGCCCGGCGGGCGTATTCATATCAGGCCGCGCAGGACCAGATTAAATAAAAGTCCGCGCGATGGCAAGGCATCTTGAGAAAAAAGATACGTTCTGATATAGTCACGGAAGGCCGGAGCCGCGGTAACCGCCGCGCGAGTGAAGACAACGGCGGCATTAAGAGTAGCGTCCGTATCGCGACACGGTAACCGCCGCGAGCGTGAAGACAACGGCGAGGGGAGAACGGTTATGGAAGAAGCGCCGAGAAAGGTACATCTTGTCCGCCACGGAGAGTCGGAGTGGAACAGGGAGAGGAGGGTGCAGGGCAACTCCTGCCGCGTCGTACTCAGCCCGTTGGGGATCGAGCAATCCCGGCTGCTCGGGATAAGGCTCGCCGGAATGGATTTCGGGAAGGTGTTTTGCAGCGACATCGAAAGGGCCGTCGATACGGCCCGTATCGCTCTCGGCGAAGACTGTCCGGTGGAATTTTCGCACGAGCTCAGGGAGATATCCTTCGGAAAATGGGAAGGCAGGCTTGTGACCGATCTCGGAAAGGAATATCCGGGAGCGCTCGAAAAATGGTTCAGCAGGCCTTCCAGCTTGAAGATCGAGGACGCGGAACCGTACCTGGATTTTCACGACCGCATCGTGCGCGAGATGGACAGGATCGTGGAATCGACCTCGGGCGACCTTCTGCTCGTCACCCACGGGGGGGTCATCTGTACCTGGCTGACGCACGTTCTTCGCATGGATCCCGACGACCTCTGGTCTTTTTCGCTCCCGAACACCTCGGTGACGACGGTGATGCTGGAGTTTCGTCCGAGGGTAAGGCTCTTCGGAGACGCTTCGCATCTCGATGCGGCGACGCTGGGAATCGACGGGATGCCTTCGCAGGTGAAGTAGGATCCGCACGGCGCCGGGTTCTTCCGGCCCGCCGGCCAAGACGCGCGAAAAGGGGAATCTGCCCGATCTTTCAAGGAAGGGCGATCCCCGCGTCCTCCCGGACAGCGTCCTCTTCCATGCTGAGTTCCATCGGAACGCCCGGCAGAATGTCTCGTATCGCCCGTCCGATTTCCCTGTATATCCCGATCCTGCCCGGCCTGTAGAAACGCATCCTTCCGTCGCCGCCGGCGAAGTATTCCCCCCTGAATAGCATTTCGCCGCGCCCTCTTTCCCTGATCCTTTCCCAGAGCCCCGGAGGAAATCTAAGGACTCCGATCTCGATCCTGTGGATCATGCCGGGATTGACGGCGGCGGCGACCTTTTCCAGCAGCAGCCTGTAAGAGCCGGCGCTGAAGAAGGCCGGTATGACCGGATCCAGCCTGATGGCGACCTTTGTGCCGCCGCCGGAAACGAGGCTCATCGCTTCGAGCCGTTCTGCGAGGCCGGCCGTTCCACGCTCCTCGCGGCGGATCGCCTCCTCCGGAGCCAGCGTCCAGGTGACCAGAAGATTTTCGCCGCCCCTGCCCGCCAGGTGGGGGACATTGGAACTCTTGGTACGCGCCTCCAGCAGGGTTTTCGATCCCCGGAAGAGGGGAAGCAGATCGAGCGTGGTCCCCGTGATGCCGTCAAGCGCCAGGCTGTCCGAGAACTCTCCGGTCGTCATCCGGGACGGCTTTTGCTCCCGGATTGTCGACGAGATCTCGATTTTCATCCTTTCGGTGTTCGTAAAGACGGTGATCATGGAGTGCGAGAGGTAGGACTGGAGGTAACAGTACGAACAGCTGAAGGGGCAATTGTACATCGTGACGATGTACTTTTCTCCGCACGGGGAAGCGCCGGGCGTGACGGGAAAATCCTTTACGAAGTCTCCATCGTGATGTGTGAGGAAAATCGATCCTTCCGGGAGTGGGGCCGCCGCGGGCGGCGCGCCGGGAACGGGCATCGTGCCGGAAACCGGAATTGTACCGGAAACGGTAATCGCGCCGCAAATGTCAGCCGCGCCCGAATCGGATACGATTTCGACGGCCGCTCCGGGAAGCCTTTCCCTGATTCTCGCCGCGAGGGGATCGTTCACGGCGCGTTTGTCTATAAAGATGCGTCTTATGTTCATCGCTTTTGCCGGGGCCTCCGGTCAGTAATCGCCGGCCCCGCCGCGCCTAAGCCATCTGACCGTGTCGCCGGCCATCAGCAGGATAAGCGCTATCCCTCCGAGGAACCCGCCGATATGCGCGAACCAAGCCACGCCGCCCCCCTGCCGGCCCGCGAGCGAGGCGAATCCGGAAAAGATCTGTAGAACGAACCAGAAGATTATTATCACGAATGCCGGCAGAACGGTCATCCTGATAAATATGAAGATGAACATCAACGTCAGCACCCTGGCGTTCGGATACGCGATCAGGTAGGCGCCGAGAAGGCCCGCCACGGCGCCGCTCGCCCCGACTGTCGGAATGACTGAAGAAGGATCGGAAGCTATGTGCATCGCGTGGGCGAAGAAACCGCACAACAGGTAGAAGAAAAGAAATTTTATCGGTCCGAGGATGTCCTCGATGTTGTTTCCGAAGATCCAGAGGTAAAGCATGTTTCCGCCGAGATGCAGAAGGCTGCCGTGAAGGAACATCGAAGTAATAAGGGTCAGGATCACCGGGTTCGGGCCCTCGAAGTGCTGCACGTTGTAGCCGTATTGTCCCACAAGATCGGTGAAACGGGTTATTTCGAAGGGGGTGGCGCCGAGCGACGCGATGATGATGTTTCCCTGGGGACCGAGCGACATCTGGTAGAAATAGACCAGCACATTGATGACTATCAGGCCGATAGTCACCACCGGCGCCCTGGAAGTGGGATTCATATCCTTCAGCGGCAGAAACATGCCCTATATATACCCGCTTTCACCCGGCAATTCAAACTGTAAGTGACTTCCGGGGCCGGGCGCGGGCTCCGCATTCATGGATCGGGTATGGACGGCAGGAAGCGCCGTGGAGGCGTTTTTCAGGAAAGCAGGGCGAGAAGCACGCCGGCCGCGACGGCCGATCCGATCACGCCCGATACGTTCGGGCCCATGGCGTGCATCAGAAGATAGTTGTCGGGGTTGGATTCGAGGCCCACCTTGTTGACGACGCGCGCGGCCATCGGCACGGCCGAAACCCCGGCCGCTCCGATAAGCGGATTGATCGGGTCCCTTGAAAACCTGTTCATGATCTTGCCCAGTATTACTCCCGCGGCCGTTCCGAACGAAAATGCGAGGAACCCGAGCACCAGTATCCCTATCGTCTCGGCGTGCAGGAACTTGTCCGCCGCAAGCTTCGTCCCGACAGAGAGTCCCAGGAGTATCGTGACGATATCTATCATGGAACCCTGTATCGTTTTGGACAGGCGGTCGACGACGCCGCATTCCCTGACCAGGTTGCCGAACATGAATGCTCCTATAAGCGGGGTCGCGTCCGGAATGAGCAGAGTGCATATTCCGAGTGTGGACAGAGGAAAGACGATCTTTTCACGCTTTGTCACGTTGCGCAGTTGTTTCATCTGGACGGCGCGCTCTTTTTTAGTCGTGAGAAAGCGCATGATGGGAGGCTGGATGATCGGGACCAGGGCCATGTAGGAATAGGCGGCAACCGCTATCGATCCGAGAAGCTGGGGGGAGAGTCGCGAGGCGAGGAATATGGCCGTCGGGCCGTCGGCTCCGCCGATTATGCCTATCGAGGCCGCGTCCTTCAGGTCGAAGCTCAGGCCCAGGTGGCCGTTCAGGGCAAGCGCCCCGAGCAGCGTGGCGAAGATTCCGAGCTGGGCCGCGGCGCCGAGCAGGGCGGTTTTTGGATTAGCGATCATCGGGCCGAAATCGGTCATTGCGCCGATCCCGATGAATATCAGCAGAGGGAAGAGGCCGGTTGCGATGCCGAAACCGTATATCAACCCAAGGAAACCGTTGGCGTCGGCGATGCCCGCGACCGGAATATTGGAAAGGAGCCCTCCAAAACCGATTGGAAGAAGCAGGAGCGGTTCGAATTGTTTCCGTATGGCAAGGTAGATCAGAACGAGGCTTACGGCGATCATTATGGCCTGGCCCCAGGTGAAGTTGGCAAGGCCGGTCGACGACCAGAGATTCTGAAACCCGCTGATAAGACTCATGCCTGTTCTCCTGCGCCGGGCCGGTTATACGCTCAAAACGAGGATGACCTGGCCTGTCGACACCTGTTCGCCCGCGGTGACGTCGATGGATGAGACGACGCCGTCGGCGGGAGCCTTGATCGGCGTTTCCATCTTCATGACCTCGAGGATTGCGAGGGATTCCCCGGAGGAGACGGTATCCCCTTCGCCGATGTTTATGCGAAGGATTATCCCCGGCAGGGGGGATTTGACCTGGATTGTGCCGTTTCCATTCGACGGCGAAGACCCGTTTGCGCCGCCGGAACCCGCCGGTTCGGACGCCGCCGGGGAGGAGGCCCCCGGCGCGGACGCCGGTCTCGCCGCCCCGCATCCGCGGGAGGCTGCGTCATTCGCCCGGCCGCTTCGCGTCGCCTGCGCGATCTGATCCCTGTCCGCTCCCTCTTTTATATCCACCGAATAAGGTTTTCCGTTCACGTACGCCGTTTTCCCGTCGACAAGAACCGAGTATTTTTTATCGTCGACCGTCACCGTGTAACCGTTCTTTTCCCCTGCATTTTTCTTCCTGACGCTGTTCCTGCCTTCGCCTTTCAGGAAGGAGATCCCCTTTTCCAGGCAGATAGCCGCGATAAAGATGTTCTCGTCGTTTACCGGCAGGCCGGCCTCCTCCAGCATCCTGCGCGCGGGGCCGGTCCCCTTCGCGGGATTTTCGTCGTTCATCTGCAGGGGATTTTTTACGGCGGGCTGCAGCCCGGTCTGCGCGCTGGCGAGCCGGACTACCTCCGGATCGGGCGCGACGGGTGTCCTGCCGTAATATCCGAGCACCATTTTTCCATAACCGTCGGCGATCTTCTTCCATGGCCCGAACATCACGTTGTTGAAAGCCTGCTGGAAGTAAAATTGCGATACGGGGGTCACCGACGTGCCGAATCCGCCCCGCGCGACGACCTCTTCCATTGCCACCATGACCTCGGGAAATCTATCGAGGATATTACAGTCCCTCATCATCTGCGTGTTGGTCGTGAACGCTCCGCCGGGCATGGGCGAAAAGGGGATAGCCGGCTCGACCCTGCTCGCCTCGGGCAGGAGAAAGTAATCCTTCATGCATTCCTTCAGGACCCTTTCAGCGTCGAGCACCTTGTGGATGTCGATATCGAGGTCATAGTCCGTCCCCCGAAGCGCGTGCCACATGACGACTACGTCCGGCTGGCATGTTCCTCCGGACATCGGATCGAGCGAAAGATCGATGGCGGTGGCGCCGGCATCGAGGGCGGCCATGTAGCAGGCTATGCTCGTTCCCGCCGTTTCGTGGGTATGAAAGCGCAGCGGGGTTCCTTCCGGCAGCATGGCCTTCGCCCGTTTTATCGTTTCGTGGACGGTCCTCGGAGTCGTCGTTCCGGATGCGTCCTTGAAGCAGACCGAATTGAACGGAATGGCCGCGTCGAGAATGTCTCTCAACACCTTTATGTAGAATTCAGGCGTATGGCTGCCCGTCAACCCGGGCGGCAGTCCCATGAGACTTACGCATATTTCGTGTTTCAACCCCTCCGCGACTATGCACCTTCCCGTATAATCGAGGTTCTCGACATTGTTCAGGGCGTCGAAATTCCTTATCGTGGTGACGCCGTGTTTTTTGAACAGTTTCGCGTGAAGCCTTATGATGTCGCTGCTGTAGGAATCGAGTCCTACAAGATTTATTCCCCTGGCGAGGGTCTGCAGGTCGGCCCCTGGGCCGGAGGCTCTTCTTATTTCATCCATCCTGTCGAAGGCGTTTTCGTTGCAGTAGAAGAAGGGGGTCTGGAACATGGCGCCGCCGCCCGTCTCCATGTGCGTCAATCCGGCGCCGACAGCCGCCTCGACGGCGGGGAGAAAGTCCTTTGTCAACACCCTTCCGCCGTAAACCGATTGAAAGCCGTCACGGAAGGGAGTGATCATGATTTCTATTCGTTTTTTTGCCATAAATACTCGCCTCGATCACGAGCCTTTCCTGGAACGATCGGCCAGGGAGGCCATGATCACGGCTATCTCCTCTTTTCCCCGGGCGGCGGGCCTGGTCTTCCCGCCGGAGGACGGAACATCCCCGGAACCGGCGCCCGGCAGTTTCCTGAGGATCATGGACGTGGCGTCGATCGCCTTGACAAGCAGGCCGAGGAAGATAAAGACAACCGACATGCCGATTACCATCAGCCACAATCCGTCCGAAAGCATCTTTTCCCCTCTCCTGGAAGTTCCTTCCTCTTCCCGATGACCGACGGGGGCACGGGATGAAAGTAGCAGAATACCGTCCACGGTGCCTGAAAGATCGTCATAAAAATAAGCGATCTGTAGAAAATACTTCAAACCCGTCATAAAAGAAAGCCATCTTTTGCCGGGAATCTACTCCTTGCATGACACGTGCCTTTTAGCTTAACCTTGCGTCGGTAAAAGCCGATCTTATGATTGTCTGCGGCATGAACGAACAAGACGGAGGAATAATGAGCACGAGGAAAAATTATCTCATCGACGATCTGAACATACAGGAATCGTGGCGGCTCCTCCGCATACTGGCGGAGTTCGTCGAAGGATTCGACAGCATGATCGACGTTCCGGCGGCCGTCACCTTTTTCGGTTCGGCCCGTTCCGGCGAAAACGATTCCGGCTACGTGAGCGCGAGGGGGCTTGCGAAGAAGCTCGCCGAGCAGGGGTTTGCGATCATCACCGGCGGCGGCCCGGGAGTGATGGAGGCGGCCAACAGGGGGGCGCAGGAGGGGGGCGGCATGTCGATAGGGCTCAATATCGACCTGCCCTTCGAGCAGATTCCGAATCCCTATATCGACAAGCTCGTGCACTTCAGGTATTTTTTCGTCCGTAAGGTCATATTCGTAAAATACTCGATGGCTTTTGTCATCATGCCCGGCGGGTTCGGGACGATGGACGAACTGTTCGAGGCGCTTACCCTGATCCAGACCCGCAAGATAGCTCCTTTCCCCGTGTTTCTTGTCGGGGCCGAATACTGGAAGGGCCTTGTTTCGTGGGTCCGGGAGAGGATGGTCGCCGAAGGGATGATCTCGCCCGAGGATCTGTCCATTCTTCATGTCGTCGATTCGCACGACGAGGTCGTCGAAGAGATCAACCGGTTCTACGCCAACATGAATCTCAAAAGCAAATGACGATTCAAAGTCCCGCCGCCGAAACCGTGTCAGCCGCCGCCTAAAACCCCGCAGCCGAAAACAGGTAGGCCGCCGTCAGAAGCAATCCCGTCACGAGGTGGCAGATTATCGTCGATGCGTTGGCCGGCACCAGCGCGGCAGGGTCGTCGTAGTGTCTTCGAGCGACGGATACCGCCTTGAAGGCGATTACCGCCGGCAGCAGCGCGATGAGCGTCGACTCCGGCATGAATCCGAAAACCACCCCGTACGCTATAGATACAAATCCCGCCAGCATCAGGATCGAGTAGAACCGAGCGGCCCTTTCCCTGCCGAGCCTTACCACGAGGGTCCTTTTTCCCGCTTTCGCGTCGCCGGCGGCATCCTGGAATTCGTTTATTGTGACGATCCCGGCGACAAGGAAGGCGAGAGGGATGGAGGCCGCCAGGCACTGAGCGCCGAATCTCCCCGTCTGGACGTAGAAGGCGCCGGCCGTGATGAGACCGTATCCCAGCCCGACGGCCGCTTCCCCGGCGCCGCGGCTCGCGAGCCTGAAGGGAGGTGCGGTGTAGAAGACGCCGAGAAACAGACCGGCAAGCCCGAGAACGACGATCGCCGTTCCCCTTGCCATATAGAGAAACACGCCGGTCACCGCGGCTGCCAGGTAAAAGAGAAGAGCTGTCGTCATCACGGCGCGCGGCGAGATGCGTTTTTCCTGGATCAGCCGGCTTCCCCCAGTAAACGGACTTGCGAATTCGAGGTTCGCTTCGTCCGCTCCCGAGATGTGATCGAAGTAATCGTTCGCCACGTTGGTGCCGATATGAAGGAATACGACACCGGCCAGTGTCAGAAAAAAGAGCCCCGGTTCCCAACCGCCCGTTTCGTACACGGCGACGGAAAGCCCGAGAGCGGCCGGGAGGACGCTCGCCGTCAGAAATTCGGCCCGGAGTTCCTTTAATATGGTTTTAAGGCGTGCCACCCTGCGATCCGTTTCCTTCGGAGAATGCCGCGCGAATCCGCCGTGATCGTTCCCCGTTCTTTCATGACCCGTCCCGGCGACCTGTGCGAATATAGCCGGTTATCCCCGCGATGGCAATCCGTGAATCGAGGCGGTCCTGGAATCGAGCCGGTCCCGGGCGATCCGTGCCCCGGGCCGGATTTCGGCCCCTGACGGAGGGGATATTTCGCGGGGGATGGGGGGAAATTTATAGGGGGCATAAAAAAAGCGGAAGGCCTGGCGGCCTCCCGCTTTTTCGGTCGCATCCGGTAAGAGCCCCTTAGGCTTCCCAGACACTTTTGCCCCAGACACTCTTGCCAGCTATCATCAGGGCAACTATCAGCGCGATGTTTGAGAAGAACAACATTTCCGACTCCTTTCGCTGAATTCCTTAAAGTTCCTTTTCGTTTATTTATCAACCTTACGCTGTACTGTAATAGCAGGCGGTGTGCCAAAGTTCCTTATTATTTCCAATGATTCCTTCCAAGGCGTAATACGTTGTTAAATAATAATATAACAAGCATCAAAAACGATCGCGGGAAGCAGGCGCAATCTCCTGTCGGGGCATAACAGTAAAATATTATTTACAGTTCGCCGGGTTATTTCATATCTTGTTGTTATATAACGAGTTGAACAGTAAATAATAATTTACTAAACGTAAACTATTATTTACTGTTTTTAGCGGAGGGTCAGCGGGAGGGTCATTTGTGACGGCCTATCCGTTCGATCGATGCCACAATAAAGAGCCCGCTATTTTTCGTGATACCGGCCGGACGGGTTTCAAGTATCGCCCGGATCTTCTCCAGGTCTTCGCGTCTTATAAGTCCGGTGATGGCTGAAAGCGCGATATACAGGACACAGCCCGCGGTAAGGACGATCACCGATCTTGAAAAAGCGCCGAGGCCGCCAAGGAGAAGCGCGAGTGCGGGAAATAC
>JBFYZH010000031.1:0-2599 GCA_041309605.1 Candidatus Krumholzibacteriota bacterium | reverse complement strand
AACCCGTCCCTGGTCGCCATCAGGAGGTATGCGTCCTCTTCGAAATCCCTGACCGGTATGAACGCGGTGATGTTCTCGTCCCTGGACATCTCGAGCAGGTTGACCACGGCCTTTCCCCTTGCGAGCCTTCCCCCCTGCGGGATCTCGTGGACCTTGAGCCAGTAGCATTTCCCCGCGTCGGTGAAGAACAGGATATAGCTGTGCGTGGAGGCAATGAATATCTGTTCGACGAAATCCTCGTCCTTCATCCCGATTCCCGTTATCCCCTTGCCGCCCCTTCTCTGCCGTTTGTACGTGCCGACCGGGATCCTCTTGATATATCCCGTGTGGGTTATCGTTATGATCATGTCCTCTTCGGCGATCAGGTCCTCGATCTGGAACTCTCCCTCCGCGTCGACGATCTCCGTCCTTCTCGGATCGCCGAACCGGGTTTTCAGGTCGTCGAGCTCTTCGGCGATCAGGTTCAGGAGCATGGTCCTGTTGTCGAGAATCGACCGGTAATATTCTATCTTCTGTATGATGGCGAGGTACTCGTCCTCGATTTTCTTTCTTTCGAGACCGGTCAGGCGCTGAAGTTTCATGTCGAGGATCGCCTGCGCCTGGAGCTCGCTCAGGCCGAACTTCTTCATCAGTCCGTTTTTCGCCTCGGCCGGCGAGGCGCTCTTCTTGATGAGGGCGACGATCGCGTCGATGTTCTCGAGCGCTATCTTGTACCCCTCGAGTATATGGGCCCTTTCCTCGGCGCGCTTCAGGTCGTACCGCGTCCTTCTCGTTATGACGTCCTCCCTGTGGGCGAGGAAGAGCGACATCATTTTCTTGAGGGTCATCACCTCCGGGCGCAGGTTGTTGAGCGCGAGCATGATTATCCCGTACGTCACCTGGAGCTGGGTGTGCGCGAAAAGCTGGTTGAGGACCACCTTCGGATAGGAATCCCTCTTGAGATCGATCACGATCCTTAGCCCGTCCTTGTCCGATTCGTCGCGTATATCCGCGATCCCCTCCAGTTTGCCGCCCCTGACCAGTTCTGCCACCTTTTCGATGATCGACGCCTTGTTGGTCTGGTAGGGGACCTCCGAAACGACGATGCTCGTCTTTCCGTTCTTCTGCGTTTCGATGTTGGCCCTGGCCCTTACGGTGATCTTTCCCTTGCCCGTAGTGTACGCCTCCCTGATCCCGCCCCTTCCGTAGATGATGCCGCCCGTGGGAAAATCGGGCCCCTTGACGAATCCTGCCAGTTTCTTCTCGTCGATCTCCGGGTCGGCCAGAAGGGCCTTCAGGCCGTTCACGATCTCGGACATGTTGTGCGGCGGAATATTGGTCGCCATGCCGACCGCGATCCCCGAGGCCCCGTTTATGAGAAGGTTGGGGATTTTCGAGGGAAGCACCAGGGCCATCTGCCGGGTTTCGTCATAGTTCGGCCCGAACTCGACCGTCTCCTTGTCGATGTCGGCGAGGAGTTCCTCGGCGATCTCCTTCATCCTCACCTCGGTGTACCTTTCGGCGGCGGCCGGGTCCCCGTCTATCGATCCAAAGTTGCCCTGCCCGTCGACCAGCGGATACCTCAACGAGAAGTCCTGCGCGAGCCTTACGATCGCGTCGTAGACCGAGGCGGTCCCGTGCGGATGGTAATTGCCCGTGACGTCTCCGGTGAGTTTCGCCGATTTCCTGTAGGGTTTGTTATGCTCGAGGTTCAGGTCGTTCATCGCGAGCAGTATCCGCCTGTGTACCGGCTTGAGGCCGTCGCGCACGTCGGGCAAGGCTCTCGACACGATGACGCTCATCGAGTAATCGAGATAGCTGCTCTTCATCTCGTCTTCTATGTAGACCGGTATGACCCGCTGCCTCGTCAGATCCATCGAACTTTTCCTCCTCCGGTTCCCGCTGGGGGGGCCGCGGCCTTAAGCCGTCCTCTCCCTTTCCGCGAATACTGCCTCTTCCCCCGTGTTATCGCCCCGGCTTCCCGTCAGATATCGAGATTCTTGACCGAAAGCGCGTTATCCTGGATGAAATTTTTTCTCGGCTCGACCTTGTCCCCCATCAGCATGGTGAAGGTGTGATCCGCCTCTATCGCGTCCTCGAGGGTCACCTTCAGTATCGTCCTTCTTTCGGGGTCCATCGTGGTCATCCATAACTGGTCGGGGTTCATCTCTCCGAGCCCCTTGTACCTCTGCATGTAGACGCCCTGGGAGCCGCCCATCTCCTTCATCGTCTTGTCCTTTTCCTTGTCGTTGTACGCGTAACGCGCGTCCTTGCCCTTCTTCAGCCTGTAGAGGGGCGGCTGCGCGATATAAATACATCCCGCTTCTATCAGCAGCGGCATATAACGGAAGAAAAGGGTGAGGATAAGGGTTCTTATGTGCGCTCCGTCCACGTCGGCGTCCGTCATGATTATCACTTTGCGGTACCTTGCCTTCGATATATCGAATTCCTCGCCTATGCCCGTTCCGAGCGCCGTTATCACGGTCTTTATTTCCTCGTTCGCAAGGACCTTGTCGATCCTCGCTTTCTCGACGTTGAGGATCTTTCCCTTGAGCGGCAATATCGCCTGGAACCTTCGATCCCTTCCCTGCTTGGCCGAACCGCCGGCCGAATCGCCCTC
>JBFYZH010000030.1:0-51361 GCA_041309605.1 Candidatus Krumholzibacteriota bacterium | reverse complement strand
GATCAAGATAACCGCCTATCCTGGTTATTTCGGCCGTTTCCGGGGGGTACGAACAGAATCTCGTTACTCCGACCACCTTTTGTCCCAGTCCGAGCATGAAAAGCATTTCGGTCGTACTCGGTGAAAAGGATATGATCCTTTCGTATCCGGTTGAAACGTCCCGAGCTCGTTCACCGGCGCCTCTTTCTCCTCCTCCACACCCGCCTGACATGAGAAAGACCAGCAGAAGGACTGCCGAGATCGGATTTTCTTGCCGGGGAAAACGCATATTTTTATCGGCACTACTCCCTGTATTCCCGGAATTCGTTCATCGGATTTCTTCTGATTTCACCCGCTTCTCCGTCAGCGTATCCGAGAGTGATCATTGCCGCTATGTCCCAGTTCCCCGGAATGCCGAGAAGCTTCCTTACCCTGCTTTTCCTAAACCAGCCGAGCCAGCATGTCCCGAGACCCAGTTCAGTCGCCTGCAGCACGAAATGTTCTCCCGCGATACCCGCATCCAGAAGATCGTATCTGGTATCCTTGATACTTCCGCCTATAGTATGAGTCATGATATTCCTCTTCGTGGCCAGAACGGCTATCACCGGGGCACCCGCGGCCCAGCGATTGGGAACTGGCACTTCTCCAAGACATTCCCTGACGAGCCTGTCCTTGACCTTATCCAGGGTTATGATGAATCGGAAGCATTGAGTGTTGCAGGCGCTGGGCGAAAATCTCGCCGCATCCAGACATTTTTCAATAAGATCGCGCGGCACCGGATCCGGCTTGTAACTCCTGATACTCCTGCGTTTTTCTATAATTTCGCGAAATGTCATGATCGGTTATCTTTCTTTATGACAGGTTATTAAACAAACGACATAATAAATGGCATCAGGTTATTAAACCTTTTTTTACGCTGTCGAATTCATCTTTTCCAACGAGCAGGACCGTCGAGGCCGGGAACAAATCTGCGGCAAGACGGCACATACCTTCCGAGATTTCCCTGATCTCCCATTGCGCGTGTCCGTCGCTTCTCAGCCTTGAAAAATGATAAAGCTCCCTGAGACTTATACCGAGCAGCACTCTTCTCCTGTGAGCGTTGGTCAGGACGTATTCCGATACATGCCGGTCGAATCTTCCGAGCCTTCTGTACAGGCGTTCCGATTTCCTCACGGCTTCGCGGAAAATCCCGATCGCTCCCGCTTTCCTGACGGACGCCGGTACCGACACTCCCAGGAACGTCGAATAGGGTTGAACTATCTGCGTCGTCATGCGGTGTCTTTTGAGCTGTGCGTAACATGAGGAGGACACGACGAGTTCAAAAAGCATGCGGATGTTTTCGAATTCCCTCCTGACGCCGTCATGCGCCTGCATCATCTCCATGGTACCGCAGATCACGTTCCTCAGTTCTTCGGCACCCATGGATCGCGCCTTATCCAGCGCCTTCCGGAAGGGGATTCCCCTTGTCGCAAAGAGAAGCGACGCGGTCAGCATGATGTCTCCGTCCTCGGTGTGATCCAACAGCCTTACAATATCGCCGCCGTTATGTCTCAAGGCAGCCGGTGGCAAGGTGCTTTCGTAACCGGAACGCGCCACCTGACCGAAATATTCAGTTGGACCGTGATATTTCACGAGCGAAGGCGCTTTTTTTCTCGCGATCTTGGAAAGCATGGATGAAAAACGTCTTAATTCGTCGAGTGGGTGGGAAGCGAGCCTCGATATCATGTATTCGAGTTCTCTTGCGTTGACCGTCATTCCAAGTTGGGATGTCGTTGCCATCGGCATCAGGTAACGGGCATCCTCCTTCGCGACTCCCTTGTCAGACCCCGAAGAAACGATCGCGCAATAGAGTTTTTCATATGATTCCGTCAGTTCTTCGAGCAGCCGCAAGAACTCTCCTTCATGAATCGACCCCTTGATTTCCTCCGGAAGAACGTGATCTTTCCCCAGTTTGATGTATCGCTGTGATTTCTCCGTATACGATGCCAGCCTGAACTGCTCGACCGCCTCGACTGCGAGTCGCGAAATACCCATCACGTCGAAGTTGAAAACGGCGTGCTCCGCGATAGAGGAATGCCCGAGTCCGAAGACTATCGATTCATTTGACCGCCTCGCTTTATCGACTTGCGTCCTCGCTTCTTTTCGAAGAACCGATACGTTCCTAGGATCCCTGCTGATGCGGGCATAAGCAGCCGATATCACTTCCGGAGTAAATTCGACTCCGATCCTTTTACCGGCATCGTCTACAAGATCCGATTCGACGTTGTACCCCGCCAGATTAACCTTCATCCCTGCACCTGTCCCGATATCCTAAAAATCAAAAAACACCGAGCCGTAAAACTTCCACTCCCTGCCTTCGACAGACGTGATTACAGCGCGGAATGGATCACGATACTCTATTTCGTCGAAACCGTACGCAGCTTCCAAAGAAGCGGCAAGGGGATAATTGTAGAACGAAAAACCCTTCATGCGCAGCTCGAAACCGGCGTCTTTCCTGTTACCGTTCAGGTTCAGCTCGTTCTTGTCCCATGCCTTTCCGGCCTCGATGAAAATTCCGCCATATAGCGAACCGAAATATGTGGAAAACACCTGCCTGTTTATCTTTCTGAAGATCGGGAACCTGTAGGTCAGGCGGCCCATGGCGTTCTTCTTCCCCCCCATGCTGTAATAGGAATAACCCCGCATGCCGTCTCTGCCGCCGAGGTAAAGATTAAAGAAGTCGTCGATATTCGTTTCATCCAGCAATCCACCCTGCGCGAGCACCGAGATGGCATGAGACCCGAAAGGGATCGGAATGAACTCTTCATATTTCAGATAGTACCTTCCGAAATCGTTGTTGTCGTAAATCGGCTTGAAGTTATACTCGAAAGAACCCGATGAAAGCTTGTCCCATGCACGCGTTATCTCCAGGTTGATCCGCCTGCCCGATCCCGGATTGATATCCGAATCCACCGCTCTTTCCGTGTTCATGTAATCGAAAAGCATCGATACCTCGTTGGCCTTGTAATAATTCCATCCAAGCTCCTGGTCGGCGGAATCCCAGGCATTTATGTTCAAGCCGTATTCCCCGTGATTGTACTGTACGGCCAGGTCTTTCCTGCTGTTGCGGGCGGGCTGGTCCAATTCGAACCTGCAGGTGAAAAAAGCGTCCCAAAGATCATAACGGACCTGCACGTCACCGGTTTCCTCCTCGAAATATCTGTAATATTTCCTGGCGGAAAAGAAATTGAAAGAAAAAGTCGGAAGAAACTGCCTCGTTTCGAAACCGAACTGCAGGTTGAATTCCTTGTCCATGTTCATGGAGCCGGCGGCGAATACGGCCTGCCTGTCAAGGTAATCCCTCGATTCCATGGCAAGCCCTATTCGCGGTTGTTTGTCGTAGTACATCAACCGTGGAAAGAAAAAAACCGGTGTATACTCGATATCGAATCTTCCGGCTTTCTGCATCTTCTCGTCCAGAATCGAGTAATCGTAACCGCCCCCGGAGCCGGCGGCAGGGCTGACGCCGGAAATATAGTTTCTCCTTCTATCCATCATTGCTGAGTCGTCGGGGATCGAGCCGGAATCGAGACTTCCATTTTGCCAGTCAACGATCCGCCGGATCTCGTACCCGTCGCATCCGTACGAGGAAAAAAGCAGCTCCGCCCCGGAAACATCCGGCGAAAAAGCTCCTCCCGCCACGTTAGTCACCATTACCTCTTGCGACGTCTCAACGTCCACATGATATATATTGAATATCCCCGTCCTGTCGCTCGAATAAAACAATCCCGTACGGCCGTCCCAGTGCGGATCTCTTTCGTCGGCCGCGGTTGCGACGAGCGCTTTTTCGCTGCCGGTTCCGGGATCGATCATCACGATATTTCTGCTGATCCCGTCAAACTTCGACGTGAGGATCCCGCCCTCTCCCCATGAAATTCCGAAATATCTTTGACCCTTGGCTCCAGAGGACAGGAGGCTCACCTCTCCGTTTTCGATATCGACGGTCACGATATCCTCGGCGCCATCGGTTACGCGGATACATGCGATAGTCCGACCGTCGGGCGAAAATACCGGATCGACGGCGCGAAGGGAGCGCGTCAACCTTTTTTCCTTAAGCGTTTCCGCGTCCATGATGAAAACATCGTTGAGTTCATATCCGAAATCATTATCGCCGGTCCTTTTGGAGTAGCAGACAAATTTCGAATCGGCCGATGTGGAAGCTCTCGAATCTATTCCTTCCGATATGACTACAAGGTTCCCGTCTCCATCCTGCCTCACCAGGTCAAGATCCATGAAATCACGCCCCATGTTCGAAAGGAAATATATCGTACCTTCTTCTCCATGTACCGGGAAGAGATTCATATATCCCACGCCTCCGGCCCTTTCACCGTTCCTGCCTTTTTCCGATATCATCCGGATTGTCTTTTCATAGTCAACGAGGAGTTGATCGACCCACATCCGGTAAAGCCCGGATCCCGACAATCCGAGCGCTTTCCTGCACGCGCCATTAAATCCGACCCGGTAAAAATCCTTGTGCGCCTTAAGTACCCGGCAAAGACTTCCCTCTCCGAACCTGTCGTTGATGAACCTCACCAGCGAATACCCCTGGTTATAGACCAGCTCCGATTCCAACGAGTTTTTTCCGAATACACCCATCTCGTCCAGCGTGAGCAGCCTTTCATTGATCACGGCGGTCCTCAGAATCATCTCCCGATGACTGTCCCATATGTCGTTCCTGGAATCCGGGCATTGGAATTGCGCGACACCCTCCGCGAACCAGTTAGGAAGAACCTCCCCCGCGATCGGCAACGACCCCTGGAAATTCGGATACCCGGTTATCACGTCAGGCCGTTTTTCCTTTTCGAATGTAATTCCCTGAAGATATATCGACGGCACTTTCCGCGGCAGTTTCATCGCCGTCCTGATCGTTACCATATGCGTGAACTCGTGAGTCAGCACGTTGCGGAGCCAGTCAGCGGTTCCCCTGAGATGAAATTCGTAATCTGATGCGTCGATATCTATCCTGTTGAGATAATAGTACGCGGCTCCCGAAGACCTGTCGTTGCGGTCATACAAGGTTATATGCACCCTTTCCATGGGGTACCCGTAAAATTCGGTTATAGGTCCGTAGATTTCCTCGGCTATCCGCGCCGTTTCCCTTGCGCTCCATTCTTCACCCTCATGAAAATGAATGGAGAAATGAGCGGTTTCGATCTTTTTCCATATGATTTCGGTGTGGTTCCATGCCGCAAGATATCGCGGATAAAAAGCCAGAACGAGGATCAATGCGGCAACTGTCCTGATGATTCCGGATTTCCGACTGATGATACTTGCCATCGTACTACTCTCCATTTGCCATCGAGTTACAATGCCTTCCTGCGGCCGATTGTATAATATACCACATGAACAAGCATGATTCTCTAAAAATCGATCCTTTCCCGGAAAGCATTCCCGATTCGCAGATTCTCAACGGATTTTGTCGTTTAGTACGAAAAATATCGTGTTTTTAACGGCAGTTGAAGTTATTATTTCATCGGAATAATATTACCTGACGGATAACCTGAAAGGATTCGCAATGACCAAATACATCCATACGATCCTGCCGGCAGTATCCGTGATTATTTTTCTTTCAACCCTGCCGGGCTGCAGCGATGACTCCCTTAAATACTACAATCTTGGAGTCGAGGCCGCGGAAAGGGGCGAGTTGTCCGCGGCGGTGGAACACTGGCAAAAATCGCTGCAGAAAAGACCCGACGATCCGGATACGCACTTCAATCTCGGGAGTGCTTTTCTCGAGCTCGGAAGGTTCCCCGAAGCGGAAAAGCATCTAGCGATCGCGGCGGAAATCATGCCGGGCGACCACGAAATACACTACGCCCTAGGTAAGGCGCTGGAGAACCAGGACCTGCTTTCCGAAGCGAAGAAAGCCTACAAGATGTCGATATCCGTACAATCGAACTTTTATCCCCCGTATATAGGCCTTGCTTCCATAGCCCTTAAGCAGCAGCAATACAAAACGGCCGAAAAATACGCGTCGCAGGGACTCAACGTATCCCCAAGGGATCTCGACGGGAACATGATCCTTTCCGAAGCTTATTTCCTGCAGGGCAATTTCCAGGAAGCATATGCCCAGCTTCTGTCGATCAGAGGTATTTACGCCGCCAATCCCGATGTACTCCTCCTGATGGGAAAAATCATGTGCGAACGCAATATGCATTCGGATGCCATAACCTCGCTGAAACTGGCCAAGGAAAACGGCGCATCGGGGGCTGATGTCTTTCTTTATCTCGGAAGATCTTCTTACGCGCTCGAGCAATATTCCGACGCGGAAAAATACTACGGCCTTTCTTCCTTCAAGGATCCTTCCGATCCGAGAGCATGGAAAGGGTTGGCCGATACCTTTTTCCAGACTGGAGAGTACGACAAATCGATGGAGGCATGGCAGAATGCCGCAGGGCTGTCTCCGGGCGATCCCGATATTGACCTTGGAATCAGCATGGTCTATATAAACACAAAGCACCCCGAAAGTGCTGTTCCCATACTTGAAAAACTACGGCAGACTGAGAACGCTCCGTCGAGGACTCTTTACTACCTCGGGCACGCGCTGATGAGATCCGGGCAAAAAGAAAAGGCCAGGGAAGCATTCAAGGAGTTCATCGTTATCTGGGAGGGCAACAACGGCCTTATTGACGAAGTTAACAAGATCCTGCTCACTCTCTGATATCGCCCGATGCGCCGCCGGTAAACGCCGGATTGAAATACAGCACGATAAAAAGTCCGGTGAGGATCAGCGTGCCTCCCGCCATCTCCGATTTCAGCGGCGATTCCCCCAATATCAGGAACACAAGAATACTGGTGCCGACGGGCTCTCCAAGTACGGAGATAGTCACGATTGTCGCTTTCATTCTCTTCAGCGCCCAATTGAAGATCGAGTGTCCGGTCACCTGGCAGATCAGCGCCATAAGCAGACAATACACGTACGTCATGCCCGAAAGCCCGATTATCGAATTCCCGGTGACCGGGAGAGCGATAAGAAGCAGGGCGGCGGCTACAGTATACACGCAGGTTATATATGTGATGAGCGAATATTTCTTTCTCAGCCGACCTCCGGCAAGAAAGTAACCCGCCGCTGCCATCCCCCCCGCGACGGCAAGCAAGTCCCCCTTCCATGCCGTTCCCCCGGCCATGATGTTCCACCCACCCATCACCGTAGCACCGATAATTACCAGGACAAGCCCGGCCCAGAAACTTCTCGATAACTTTTCCCTGAATACAAGCACCGAGTAAAGAGCCGCGAAAAGAGGGCTGGTAGCGACATAGACGATCGAACTTGTGACTCCTGTAAGGGAAAGAGATGTTATCCAAAAGATGAAATGAAGAGAGAGCATGAGCCCTGATATCGACAAAAGTCCGATATCCGCCAATCGCATTTTATTCAGCTCCGAACGGAAAACAGGGGAAAAAACCGCGAAAGGCAATATGACCAGCGAGGCAAACAGCATCCTCAGCGCCGCCACCGAAGCTGGATCGGCTTCAGCCAGCCTGATGAAGATCGCTGCGAACGAGATCGAGACAATCCCCGTCAGGATCGCTACACACGGAAGTTTATCCCTGTTCGTATAGTTCATGGCGTCCTCGGGATTTTCTCACACATGGAATTATTGTTGAACATAATTCCTTCTTTCGGTACATTCACCATCATGGACGGGGAAATAAAATCAGGGGACCGGCACGGCCAGGACGGCAGGGTTTTGGGCGAGGAATGGCTCGATTGGCGTGAAAATAGCGCTGATTGCGTCAAGATTGACGAAGGCAAGAAGACTTTTCTCGTCCTTTCCATGATAGTTCTCGCCGTTATTCTGTTCCTGGCCGCACTTTTCCTCTATTTAATCCTCCCCAGATTCGCATCATTCGGAAGAATTTGGGCCATATTCATTACCTTGTCTTTTATCGGCGTCGCGTTGTTTGTAATTACCTGGTATACACTTCTCTTCGCCACGGTAATTTCCAGAAAAAGCTACATGAACCTGTGCCTGACCAGGGGAAGCAGCCTTTTCTTTCTGTTGTATCCGCTGGTTCTTAAGGTGGGAGGATTCTTCGGGATAGCCCGTGACCGGCTCAGTCATTCGTTCATACGCGTCAGTAACACCCTCGCGCGGCCGGAGCGTTCAACGGGACCGGTCCTGGCGCTCTTTCCGAGGTGCTTGCGCAAGGATATGAGAAAGGAAGCCTGCGAGATATGCAGCCGTTTCCCGGATGTCGTTTTTCATACCGCCCCGGGGGGGTCAATCGCCAGAAGGATAATAGGCGAGACAAATCCAAGGGCCATAGTGGCTGTGGCATGCGAAAGAGATCTTATCAGCGGGATTCAGGACATTGCTCCAAAGATACCGATAATCGGAATCCCGAACAGCAGGCCTTCGGGACCGTGCAAGGATACTGTAATCGATATCGAAAATTTCCGTTCCGCCATAGAATTCTTTTGTATTTCCGACTGAATATTACTCGACTCATTCTGGCATGGATATTGATGACGTTGTCATGGGCTGATCTATCCGGACGGGATTATCCATGCCGGATACCCCTAATTATATAAGGGAGAATATCATGACTGAGAATTACTACAAATCCGCAATCACCGCCTCAGGCGATGTTTTCGCAAACCGCATTAAAAACCGCATCAGGCTGCTTGTTCTTTTCAGTACGCTTACAGTGGCTCTGGCGTTCGGATTTTCGTTTTACTTCGGCTTGATCTCCGGAGCTTCGGCGATAACGAAGCAGTTTCCCGAACTCGAACCCATCGCCAATAAATTGAAGAGTCTTCTGATGCTGAACACCTTCGGTTTTTCCGCGATATTGATGGGATCCTTTTATATCCTCACGCAGCTCATTACGGCCAGGATGTTCAGTCCCATTGCCAGAGTCCAGAAAAAGATCCAGGAAATTACCGAAACCACTCTTCCGGAAAACGATTTGGAAATCGAAACCGGTCCTTTCGAAGAAATGGAATTATCCTGCTCCCGGCTTATAACCGCCCTCAGGTCTCGTGATGAGAAGGAGATCGCGCAACTGAAAAAATTCATTGAAATCATCCCGCCAGCGGCCGGGATCGGGCAGCTCAAATCCGGGATCGAGGAGATGATCCTCAACAGGGAGATCCGGCTGGCAAAAACCCATAAACCCATCAAAACAAAACAACCGGAAGCAACCGATAAAGATGGCTCTCTGTTCATGCAGCCGAGTTGACAATATTCCGGCGTGAGTCGTTCAGCTTTCCCGTGTAACAAGACGGGAGATCTCCGACAGGAGTTCTTCGATGTTGAAAGGTTTCTGCAGCAACAAGTCCGCGGAAAGCGGTTCTTCCAGCACTTCATTTTCAAAGTCCCTTGCCGACAGAATTATCACGGGTATGCGCCTGAGTTTTTCGTCGTTCTTAAGAATATTGCAGACCTTATAGCCGTCAACGCCTGGAAGCATGAGATCCAGAATTATAAGATCGGGATCTTCCTTGAGCACCATCGACAGCGCTTCTTTGCCGTCGAAGGCCAGAGCTGTCGTGTACCCCGCGTGGTCGAGCGTAAACTGCAGTATTTTTGCAAGATGCATCTCGTCATCGACGATAAGAATCTTCCGGTTCATTTATAATCTCCTGGAAACGGTACAGATATACGTGTCATGTCACGACCGCCGATTCGTAATTCCCTCCACCCTGCTTCAATAGAAAGTAATGTGCCATAAACGGCGAAAAAGAGGGGCCTGGTCAATCGCTGACACCGTAGCAAATGCTGATCGCCACTCCCATGCCCGTATAGCTTACAGGTTCTATGTCAATCAGCCGGTAATTTATGTGGAACATGAATATCAGAGGCAGCTTGAAGGTGTTCTCGATATCAAATTCATATCCGGCCTCCAGGATATAATCCTTGTTCTTCCGCGATCCTGTGGATCCGTTGCCGGACCAGGAGACGGTTGCCAGACCGATTCCAGCTCCGACGAAACCGCTCTCCCACCCGGGTCCGAAATCTCCACGGTTGAAGTAGTACCTCAGACTCGCAATTGTGTCTCTGAAAATGAAACCATCGGATACATGCTGCGATGTGGACTGGAGAGCGAGCCCAAGATTCCATTGTTCCAGCTGGTCGAAAAGATATTTCGCATACGAGGGCCGCATCACCAGACTGAAACCATATCCATAAGCTACGGTCCTGTGGTGCCACGGAACGAAAACCGCTGAATTAACTCCGATATGCGTTTCGAGCCCGCCGGTGTCGAATGACGATGCCTCCGCTGACCCGGATACCAATACAATAATCAGAGCGAAACAAATATAATTCTTCATGCCGGGGCATTCTGCAACCTCTATTCCTCAAGTTTCTTTTACCTATCTTGTTATAAACAAAAATGTTGCCTTGTTGCAAGAATACGGGAGCAGCCGTTTAACGACTCTTTTATTCCCTTTTCCTGGAAATCTTTTCCCCCCTGTACATCGAAACAGGTTTTATGTTATAATAATCATGTGAATGGCAACTGATTGAACTTGAAACCTAAATTACTAAATTAATAGAATCATTTAACATGATGGGAGAAAACAAAATGACCGCGCTGAGAACCAGGGTTCTTCATGTGCTGAGCGCAATCGCATTCCTGACGATAATCAGCCAGTCAGCACTAGGAGCCGAAGCGTCAATCGGCAAAACCGTAATCCCCATGGAAGACGGCAGATTCATGATCAAACTGAACATTACGTCGACAGGTTCTGATATCTATGGTATCAGACTTATCGATCCCGAGGCCGCGATCGTCAATGTCTTCGCACCGAAAGGCTGGTGTGCCGTTACGGACGGGGAGGATTATCTTGCAAGAACCTCCGAAACACCGCTGAAATCCGGAACCCCGGTGGAATTCATCATCCACTCCACGTCGGACAAGGTGAACTACTCATGGACCGTGTATGGAAGGATGAAACAGCTGGGTAAGCCTGAAACCCTGTAAGGAAGACGGAACAATTCTAATTTGCCCGGGGTGATCATCAAACGTGAGGATGATCGTCCTGGGCTTTTCTTCGATTGATTATCACTCCTGGAAAAGATACTGACCTATCTCAAGATTCCTTATAGCAGAGTCCTCTACGTTTTTTATCGAATATCTGTTTTTTCTCGTGATGGGATCGAAATCGTTCAGATCAATAATTGTTTCTTCGGTAACTTCATTCCCGTCCGGGTCCGTCAGCAGTCGGACGCGCGGGAGAAGACCGTGGCCGCTGCGGATATCCACGACAAGTACCTTTTCGCCGGTTTCGAGTTCAAGGGTGCTTCCGATAGGGATATTCCCCATCATATGCAGAAACATATCGAAATATTCAGCGTGAAATTCAGTCCCTCTTGTCCTTGCCATGAGCTTTATCGCCTCGTAGGGACTTATCTGTCTGCGATAAGCTCTTTTTGTCGTCAGAGCATCATACGAATCGGCGATCCTCACGATATGGCTCGCGTCGAGAATCTCTTTTCCATCACGAGGATTTGGATATCCCTTTCTGTCATATCTCATGTGATGCTCATAAGCCACTCTGCAGATATGATCATCGACCTTTTCTTCCTTTAGAATCCGGGCTCCATCCGCCGGGTGTTTCCTTATGACCTGCCACTCCTCAGGGGAAAGTCGGCCCGTTTTGTGAATTATATTCTTCGGGACATATAACTTGCCGATATCGTGCATTAATGCCGCGATACCTATCCTTCCAGCGCTGTTTTCGTCCAATCCGATGTGCCGCCCCGTGGCGGCGGATATCACCGCGACATTGATTGAATGCGTGAACGTGTATTCGTCGTACATCTTGAGGGATCTGAGAAAAAGAACGAGCGTGTTGCTGTCGCCCTCGGTCTCGATCAGCTTCAGTATCATCTTGCCGGCTGTTTTTCCCTCCGTTGTCTGTATCTTTTCGAGTTTTTCGAGAACACTTCCTATTTCCTGCCCTATCCTTGTCTGGCAGGTTATATTCTCATTACCGCAGCAGCTTCCGCTGTCATCCGTCCCTGCGGATGCGGCCGATGGCGACTGTCGATTGGAGAAACCGTTGTTGACACCATGTCTGATTTTTACATGTTCGATCCGCCTCCAGGCTTCGCTGAAATCGAATTTTCTGTCACCTTTCAATACGCTCGCCGATATCTCCATCAAGGCGAGCAGTTCATCCTTCTGCGTTTCATGTCCGAATTCTATCTCTCCCACTGACAGCTGACGGAAGGCGTTTCTCAGCGGAGCAAGGTTTTTATCCGCCTTGTCGCTCAAATCTATCTTGAAATTCATGAAACAGATCGAATCCCTCATGATTCTGAAAACCAGATCGGATCGTCCATGTATCATTTTATCAAGGGATGAGTACGATTTATCAAGGGAAGATTCGATGGACGGATGGCCCTTTGGAAACAGTTTAACCTGCAGGAGCAGCCTTGCCATGCTTGTTATCGCGTCATTGAATAATTGCAATTCAGCGGGCAGGCAGTCGAGAACCAGCCTGGACATCATATTCCTCTCCGGAATTAAAAGTCGAAGTCGTCACACCAATCCGTCAATTCTGCTTGCAATAATCATTCCTTTCGCTCCGATCTGCGCCCCGCTTCCGGCAATCATCAATCTTCTTGACGAATTACCACGCATTTAATATCGTTGTATCGGGTTACATCATTCTGTCACGATACTCGAGAGAGATATGAGAAGCGCGCTCTTCTTATCATTTGCATGTATGATCGTTATCTTTTCGTGCACGCCATGTAAAAGACAGTGTTTCACCGACGATTTCGTCGACTCGGTTTCGGCGATTTTACCGGAAGATTTAAATTCCGGGATCGTCTCCATACGCGACAGCCTTTCGATAAATGATGACGGCGAGCTGCACAGGCGTCTTGCCGTATATTACCGGCTTCTGGGCACACCGTATTCCCGAAGGATCTCTATCGAGGAAATAGACAAAGCCATCCGCTTTGCCCCCGACGATCCCATGAATCACGTTGAAAAGGGACTTACCTTATACGCGATGCAGTTCACGGGAGAGGCCGAGGCATCTTTCGGGCGGGCCATAAAACTCGATCCAGGCTGTTTTCACGCATGGTATCACCTTGCACGGATCAAAAAAGCGGAATACCTGAAGAACATGTGTTTCGCCGTCCAGAAGGAAGAAGCGATTTTTCTCTATAAAAAAGCCTTCGCCATCGATGGCAGGCACGAAGACACCCTTTTCAACCTTGGATTTCTGCATCTTCTCCGCAGGATGTACAGTACCGCCGGAAAGTATGCCTCAATGGCCGAATCATTCTATCCCGGCAATCCGAGGCATCACCTGCTCATGGGAAGCATCCATTTCCGTCTCGAAGAATTCGATAAATCCCGCAAGGAGTTCGAAAGGGCGCTTGAACTGATGGATGAGGATCAGAGACAGATATATCTCGATACGTCGCTTCTTCTCCCGCTGGAAGAGAGCGAGGCGTATGTGACCTGGCCTTCCGGCGCGAGAAATGATTGGAGAGGCAGGTTCTGGCTTATGAACGATCCGACCCCCGCCACCGAGATCAACGAAAGGCTTCTTTCCCATTATGAAAGGGTTTTTTTAGCCAGGGAGCTTCTCGAGCATAAAAGACTAGGACTGGAAGGAAACGAGACGGCCCGCGGAACGGCTCTCATCAAGTATGGACTGCCCGACAGGATGCTTTATGACCTCGGTGAAGGATTGAACGGACCATTTGTCATCTGGGAATATTTCGATGAAAAAACATCTTTCAGGCTGTTCTTCCAGGATGAATTCCTAAACGGCAATTATCATATACCCATCGATTCGTCATTCTGGCACCTTGCCGACGCCACACAAAACATTCTCGACAACGTGCCGCAGATCTACAGGTATCCCGTCGCGTATATCCCGACAGCGCTGTACGTCGAAAGCGTAAGGAGAAGAGGAAACGGACAAATGACCCGTATTGACTTTTCCGTTGCTTTTCCTGATTCCGCAGTCGTCGATCCCCGTAAAACATATGACGTCACATTGTCGATCTTCGATTCCGGACGGAACAGGATCGTCAACAACGTATACCGGATAAATCCCGACACACTGCTCGTCGTTGACAGGATGCAGAAACACCTTTACATCTTCAGCTTCCCGATCGACCTCATGCCGAGAATAGGCGGATGCGACTTCGCTATCGAATTTTCCGGTGGGAAACCCCTCCACAGGGGCGTTTGGAAAGGATCGGGAGAGATAATGGATCTCCACGAAGAAGGACTGATATCCGGAGATATCGGACTGATGCTTCAGGGAAAGGGCGATGAGTGTACACGTTTCCCCGACCCCCTGCCCGTTTACCGCTACGGCAGCGACATATGCCTGGCATACGAGACCTACGGCCTAAGCAGAGGCCTCGACAACCTTGCTAAATACCGCCTTTCGTATTCAATAAAGGCTCCACCGGATTCGGACGAGGGTCTTGGCGGATTACGCAAGGTATTATGGTGGATGTCAAGAAGCGTCAGGGGAACAGTTGGCGACAAGGCCCCCTACATGACCAGTTCTTTCGAGCAGAGTATCGCTTCATCCACCGCGCCGGACAGGTTGCGGATAAACCTCGGTTCGCTGGAACCCGGAAAGTATATGATCTCTATATCCGTCTTCGATCTTTTGAGCGGCGGCTCGCTGACCAGGGAAAAAGAATTCGTCGTCACGGATTGAAAACGACGAAGGTGGTGGAAGAAGGAATATCCTTACCGCCGCCCGTGTCGGTCTCCGTCTCCTCCTCTTCGCCGAAAAATACGGTCTTGATGACGAAGAACGCGAAAGCGGAGATAACGGCGACCATTGCGACTTCCTTGTAAATATTCTTCCCGGTGTCTTTTTCCAGCTCTATCTCTATCGTCTCCATGGTGTCAGGAGCGCAATGATACGACGAGGATCCGATCTCGCCCGTGAAAACAGGCGGCGATAAGACCATTTCCCCAAGATCAAAATCCTCATCTCCTTTAAAAGCCGTACCGGAAGAAACCTGCGTTGCCGATACAAACGTTCCGATCATAAAAAGTATCAACACAGATCGTAACGCCTTTCCGTTCATTTCTCCTCCCATTTGTCGTACATTACGATTTCGTTTAACTGTTTTCTCGGCTTGAATATTCGTTCTGACGCCGGATAACCAACGGGCGTAAGAGCCACGATCTTCACTTCCGGTGGGACCGACAGAATCTCCCTCACTTCCTCCTCGATAAAAGCGCCGATCCAGCATGTTCCCAATCCTTCCGCCTGTGCCGCCAGCATCAGATGCTCAAGAGCGATGCCTATGTCGACGGGCAGGCTGTTCCAGTATCCCCCCATCTTTTTATACGCCTCTTCCTCTCTTCCACACGCGGCTATCACGACAGGAGCATCCTCCATGTATTGCTGGTTCTTGCAGGCAGGTACGAGTCTCTTTCTCGTCCGTGGATCACGTATTACGATGAAGGTCCATGGCTGACCGTTTTTCCCGGACGGAGCAAGCCTGGCTGCCTCCAGTATCTTCAGAAGTTTCTCCTCCTCCACAGGATCAGGCCGGTAATCCCTCGTACTCGTTCTCATTCGTATAGTCTCATAGATATCCATTTCATGCCTCCCTTGCCCGTGCACTTGATATCAACTGCAACAACCTCTCAAGCACCGAGCGTTTCTTTCCGTCCAGGCACGCCGGTAACATGTACCTGAGTCCGGAATCTATCGTAACGAAAGTCGTGAACGCCATGCACGTAAAAACAATCCATTTCCGAGGCGGCATTTCTGCGGGGAAAATAAATATATAAAAAAGCATCGCATCGGCGACAATGCACTGAACGGCCGTCTTTATCTTGCCGAACCTGCCGGCAGGCAAAAATCGGCCGTACCTTCTTTTTATAATCATCCTGTAAACGGTCACGGCAACCTCCCTCGCCAATATGACGGCGACAAAGGCGTTGAACCACCTCCATTGCAACACGTCGCACAGGATGAGAAAACCCGCGGCGATCAGGACCTTGTCTGCGAAGGGATCCAGATGGGCGCCGAGCCTTGTCTTCTGATGGAATTTACGCGCGTACCAGCCGTCGAAGTAGTCGAGGATCGATGCGCCGATCAGTATCCCGGCCGCTATGGCGGCATATTTTTCATCCCGGACAATGAACATGGCGACAAGCGCCGCGATAATCCTGATCAACGTCAGGATATTCGGAACGGTGATCTCCCTACGGGGAATAATACCCATTAATCGCACCCTCTAAGGTTTCTTGCGCGATCCCGGCCGAAATAATATACTAACTACTGATGGAAAGATACTACTTAAGGCCGCCCGGACGCAAATACTCGTGGCAAGAAGGATCTGAAACGAATCATGCCTGGACAAAATAAATACGATTTTTTCAGACCGGGAAGGAAACAGTCCGAATGGCTCATGATCATCGGCATCGCCCTTATCGCGCATCTTGGATTCTTCGTTTTTTTCAAAACGGGATATATGGAGGTTTTTAGAAAAGCCCCTCCCGTAGACGAGGGTTTTTCCGGATTCAGGTTGATCGAACAGCCCCCGTCTACGCAGCCATATTTCGATGATATTACAGTCTTTACGGAAACCGGCATTCAGGCGGAAATCGCGGATGACGATACGGCCGAAAAATCTTTCCTCGACGAACTCGGCGAACCGGCGATGGACATTGAACCGGTGCAGAAAGGCGGTCGTAGCGGCGGAAGCGACGGCGCACCGGGACCGCGAAGAAATTTTGTCGAACCCAAACCGCTGTTCATGCCATGGCCCAAGTTTCCGGACGGTGTCGATCGGAAAATAACAGGAAAAGTGGAACTGCTTCTTTTTGTGGATGAAAAGGGCGATGTTATGGAAGTAAAGATATCACAGGGACTTGGCGACAGGCGTCTGAACGAAAGCGCCATCGACGCAGCCCGGAAAATCAGGTTTATCCCGGGTGAAATAAAAGGCGTACCCACTTCTATGTGGACACGCCTTACCATAGGATTTCAGCCGGGATGATTCCCTACTTACCCAGGGATTTCACGAATCCCCAGCTCGCATTTTCATTTCCGATCGAACAGTTGACAAGATCCATGACACAGTGGCCCCCTACGAAATCATCCACCCAGTTTGCCGGATCGTCGTTATAGCACACACCGTTATATCCCCCCAGACCACAGTACATCGCGAAATTTCCCTTTCCGTATTTCATGACCATCATGGTACCTTCAAAAAACCCTTCTGTCCGCTCCTCGAGGTCGAGTACGCCGTCTAAATCCCAGTCCCCATACGTGAACGATATTACGAGAGTTCCGCCCAGCTTGCCGTTGACAGGATGCTGTATCTCCCATGTCGGCTTATCTGCAAGGGTCGTAACATCGAAGCAGGCCGTCCAAGAGCTGGGCATGGGCTTGTATGTGAAGTAGTTCGTAAAAATATACTCCCACCTGGCCTCCGGATCGGCCGTCGAAGGCCAGCCGGTATCATCGATACTGACCCACCATGTTCCGCCGGTCACGAGCGGGTCTCCTGTCGTTATTTCGCCGGAATAAACAGGCGGGGACATCGAAATCATGTTCCCCATCCCCTCGAAATCGAATTCGAGTTTTAGTGAATCCGGCATGGCCTGTGCGTGCAGATTTATCGGCAGCACAACAACGATCATTACCAGGAAGAGGAATGACAGTGTTTGCCCTTTCATCAACAATCACTTCCTTTCTTCCAGGAAAGTCAATCCTGGTAGATCGTTTTAATAGAACCCCAGCTGGAAGATTCGTCTGCTGTCGTGCAATTTGTATCCCTCAGACTCAGTATCCCAGAAGCCGAGATCGGTGAAGGAACATATAATTCTTCCTGCATCGTCGATTCATCTATCATATCGAGGGTACCCGAGCAGTTTCCCATCCCGCAGAAGCTCGTGAAACAACCTTTACTGAAATTAATGTAGCAGATAAACCCTATCGAAAAGGCTTTCTCGGCATATTCGTTGTCTTCGAGAATCCCGTTTCCGTTGTAATCCCGTATGACTATCCTGAAACTCGAAGTCATTCCTCCAAGCGTGTCGCCGGCGTCCGTGTACATGCGCCACAGAGGAGAATCGTCCCCGGGAGTGGTTGACGGCCATGTGCCGTCCCATCCTTCGTTCCCAGGAGTATCGTCATAGGTGAAATAATTGCTGAATATGAAATCCCATCTTTCGTTTTCCGGCGTTCCGGGATTATCGGCGGGCCATCCGCCGTCATCCATGCTGATCCAGTAAACACCGGGACTGAGCGAACCCGCCGTGATATTTCCGCTCCAAACCGGCGGCGAATCCATGAAGGATCCTCCCCCGTCCAGAGCAAATGACTCCATCGTTCGAGTAGCGGAGACATTTAAAGCGGAAAATACCAGGAAGGAGAGCCCGAACGCGACAAACATTACCTTTCTTTTCACTGTTTCCCTCCTTAAAAGTTATTGATTTCCGGATTGTCGGAATCCCCTGCCGACTCCACTCTATTCGCGCGGCATTGTACCATTAAACCCGGGTTTTGTAAAACTATTTTTACTAAAATCATCTCCCCGAGACATCTGTATTCACGGCAGCCGATTACCAGACCTCCCTTTCGGAGTATACATCGAAAATTCTGAGCGAATAGTCGGAAAATTCTCCTATCACCTCGGGATGACCGTCATTGTTCATATCGAAGACCATAATCCGGTCACCGAACGGTTTCTCCCATTCGAGCTCAATGTTGTGAAACTTGCTATCTATCACGATCCCGGAATTAAGGACGATTTCGAGCTGATCGTCAGTATCCATATTTGCCACAACGAGTTCCGAGGCTTCAAATTTTCTTTCGCTTTTCCACTGGCGGCTCTTGTCCGTGGAATCTATGATGTACAAGGTGCCCTCGGCGATCAGTATGAATTCCATCTGAGGATCGGCATCGATGTTCTCTATCTCTATTGCCTCGATACTCGTAAAGTCGTCCTCGATATTTTCCCAGGTATTGACATATCCGTCCATCGAATAGATCAGGAGTCTTCCCGCCACCGTTGCGATGACGATTTCGGGCTTACTGTCAGCATCGACATCCTTTATAAAAAACCTTCGGACCTTCGCGCTGAGATTCGTCAGTTCCCACTCCCTCTTCCAGCCATCTTCCGTCCACCGTTTAAGATATATCTTGCCATAAACGTCCGCATATATGACTCCCCATGCATTATCAGCGTCCAGCGGGATGATCCTGGCGAAAGGAAATCTTCCGAACGCTTCCAGCATTTCATAGGGATCCATCTGCGCCGGAACAGCCGCTTCGATATATCCCGCGAAAAAAATCACGGCCAGCGCGACCGCCGTAAAGATCGCATAACCTTTCATCATTCCATCTCCCTTCCAGGGGTGTTCATTTTTCATGACCGATCGATCTTCCGCCCCCGCGAGGATCGGATACTCCGCATGTTTCTTCCTGCCTTATCATGATGACCTGCGCGTCGCCAATCGATTCCCGAGCCTCGAGTATGTGCCCTCTGCGTCCGAGCTCTTCTAAGAGTGCGCGCGGAAAAGCGTCCTTTTCATAATATATCAGATCCGGCAGCCACTGGTGATGGAATCTCGCCGTCGAGACGGCGTCCGAGGGACTCATGCAGAAATCGACTATATCTACGATTATCTGGGCGACCGTGGTGATTATTGTGGAACCTCCAGGAGTTCCGAGCACAAGAACGGGCCTTCCTTCTTTCAGGACGATCGTCGGAGTCATCGAACTGAGCATCCTTTTGCGAGCCTGGACCGAATTCGCCTTACCCCCGGTCAATCCATAAATATTCGGCTCTCCGGGTTTTATGGAGAAATCATCCATTTCGTTATTGAGCAGAAATCCCGCTCCGCCGACGATTACCTTCGATCCATATGAGCTGTTCAGGGTTACAGTCACCGCGACGGCGTTACCCGCCGAATCGACAATGGAATAATGAGTGGTCTCTTCGCTTTCAGGATCGCTTAAGACCGCCGCCCCCAGCCTGGCGGAAGGAGTCGCGGAATCGCCTATCCCGGCGCGCATCTTTTCCGCGTAATTCTTCGAAGTCAACCTCGAAACCGGCACATCGGTAAAATCAGGATCCCCGAGATAAAGGGCCCTGTCGCGATAGGCCCTTTTTTCGGCTTCCACCATCCAGTGAACGACCCGTCCTGATAGGGGTTCCTCGCCACCGAGATCGAAACCCTCCAGTATATTGAGTATCTCCAGAAGAATCACTCCGCCCGAACTCGGCGGCGGCGCCGATACGATGTCGAATCCCCTGTATGTCCCCGCGAGCGGTTCCCTTACAAGGGCCCTGTAATCGCGAAGATCCTCCAGAGTGATCAATCCCCCTCCACGTCGCATCTCCTGGACTATCAGGGATGCGATCCTGCCCCTGTAGAACGAATCCGGTCCCTTTGACGATATCATCGTCAGGGTCATGGCAAGCTGGGGCTGGATCAATACATCCTCGGGCACTAGAGGCCTTCCGTTCTCGCGATAGAACATTTTCAGGGCCGGATACTGCGCGTCATATTTCATCAGTTTCCTGAGGGAAAGAGCGAGTTCGTAGTTTATCGGAAAACCCTCCCCGGCAAGCCTGATGGCGGGTGCGAGGAGCTTTTCCCACGACATGGAACCGTGGAGTTTCCACGCCTTGTACAAACCGGCAACTGTTCCCGGAACGCCGGCCGACCTGTGTCCCAGGGTGCTCGCGCCCTCTATCACTTCGCCTCTTTCATCGAGATACATCGTTTCGGAGGCGGCTGAAGGAGCCTTTTCCCTGAAATCGACGAAAGTAATCTTTCCGTCGGTCAACCTGGCAAGCAGGAAACCTCCGCCACCGATGTTTCCCGCCGCAGGATATGTGACTGCCAGCGCGAATCCTGTCGCAACCGCCGCGTCCACCGCATTCCCGCCGGATTCGAGAACAGATACTCCGACTGCCGTTGCTTCCGGGCATGCGGTCGAAACCATGCCGCCCGATGAACAGGCGATTGAAAGACCCTTTTCCCCCTTCCGGACGACCCCGGCGGAATGAGAAAATGAAATGCATAGAGTGAATAAGAAAACAACGAGAGGTATCCTGATTCGATCTGGCACTGCTGCCTCTGCCTTTCGGGATTTCGGGCTGCGCATCCTGTCATTATCCCGCTTTAAATTCACGCCTTAAGACTTTTGAAGCACCTTCGCCCGAAGGATATTAACAGCAGCTCGCCGTTTTGTAAACCCGCGAATGCCCGCTGGCGCAATATATCGGTTCGTTCAACCCTTGATGCAGATGAGCGGGCGGAGCCTTGCCACCCTCCTGTTTACACCCGCACCCTCCATTATAGCGACGACGCGGTCGACATCCTTGTAAGCTCCGGGCGCCTCTTCGGCGGCGCCCATCCTGCTGTGAACCCTGAGCACGATCCCGCCGGCGGAAAGTTTACTGATGATATCGTCCCCCCTGTATTCCTTCAGGGCCCCTTTTCTCGATTTAAGGCGCCCGGCGCCGTGGACGGCGCTGCCAAAAGTCTCTCTCATTCCCCTTTCAGTACCGACAAGAATCCATGAAGCGGTTCCCATCGTCCCGCCGACGAGAACCGGGTTACCGGCCATTACGTACCTTTCAGGTACCCCGGGCATCCCGGCGGCGAACGCCCTCGTGGCTCCCTTGCGGTGGACGAGCAATTTCTTTTTTATTCCGTTCACCTCGTGTGTCTCGAATTTAAGATTGTTATGCCCGACTTCGTAAAGATTCCGTATCTGGCCGGTCCTCAGGGAGAATCGTCTTTCGAAGACCTTTCTCACGATCCCTGAGACAGCCTGCCTGTTTGCGAATCCGCAATTTATACCAGCCATCACGGCGGCGATATACCTTTTGCCTTCGTCGCTTCTTATCGGCGCCGCAACAAGCTCCGCCTCGGGAACCGCAAGTGCATATCTTCGGCTCGCCCCGGCGAGAATTTTCTGGTAATCGGTGCCTATCTGGTGCCCGAGAGCCCTGCTTCCCGTGTGTATGCTAACCACCACCGATCCATCCCGAAGCCCGAAGATTTCCGCTGCGCGACGGTCGAATATCTCTTCGACATACTGTATCTCAAGGTAATGGTTCCCAGAACCGAGCGTTCCCACCTGTTTAAACTGCCGTTCCTTCGCCTTGTCGCTGACGCACGATGGATCGGCGCCTGAAACAACGCCGTTTTCCTCGATGTATTCAAGGTCTTCACTGGCGCCATATCCCCTTTCAAGCGGAAACCGCGCGCCCTCGGTCAGGACGCTGTCGATATCTTTACGTGACAATTTCAAAGAGCCGGTCGAGCCTATCCCAGCCGGAACGGATGTAAAGAGTTCATCGGCAAGTGCATCCCTGTTCTTCTCGATCTCTTCAAGGGGAATATCGATCAACATAGTCCTGACGCCGCAATTGATGTCGAATCCCACCCCGGCCAGCGTGACGACCCCCTCTTCGAGATCGAACGCCCCCACTCCCCCTATCGGGAATCCATAGCCCGGATGGATATCCGCCATCGCGAGCGAAGCGGTCTGTATCCCGGGAAGGCACGCGACGTTCCTTACCTGCATCAGGGCGTCCCACTGAACCGATCCGCTTTCTTCCGTGAGAATTTTCATCGACATGTCGTCTGCATAGATGCGGCCAGGCACGCGCATCGCGCCCTCGGCAGGTATTTCCCACAGGAATTCGTCAACCTTTCTTGTCTTCACTCTTCCCATTCTACACCCTGTTCCCCATTTTTTCATGAACGCCAGCGGCGGGACGCCTCAAATAAAAATACTCACACATCGACGACGCAGCTCGCCGTCCAAAGACCGCTTTGACCGCGCGACACCGTCGCTCCGTAACGGACCGCCGCCTTGATTTCCGACCCGGGTCGGTCGCCGTCGCGCGCCCCCGTTTTCCCGGACACTGCAACCTTCATTCGGAATTTTCCTTCGTCGAATTCGAGCGATTCGCGCACAATCCGCACAAACACCGTTTCACTCAGATCCGCCAGCGAAATGAGTTCGTTGAGCAATTCAACGAGAAGATCCTCTAGTGATTCCGCCTCTATTTTCAGATCCAGCATGGTATCCGGTTCCGGCATTTCGGCTCCGCGCATCAGCTCGAAAAGGGCCGCAACCGCCTCGCATATCGCGGCCGATTCGTCGGGACCCCATCCACGTATCCCCATATCGGCCGTGTGTTCGAAGGTCTCATGTCCTCTTTGTGAATGTTTCATATCGTTAGCGGCGGATCGATTCCGACAACCACGAGGATCCCCAAGACCGGCCACACCGGAATCAACGGTGTCGTTCAGAGTTTGAAAAGGTACTGTACCACGTCCCCGTCCCTGATCACATAGTCGTGACCCTCCGTCCTCAGAAGGCCGCGATGCTGCACTTCATTTTCGGACCGGTACTTGGACAGATCTTCGAAACTCATCACCCTTGCGCGGATGAACCCCTTTTCCATGTCGCCGTGTATCATACCGGCCGCCGCGGGCGCTTTCGTTCCACCGGCCACAGACCATGCCTGAAGTTTAAGATTTACCGCCGTATAGTATCTTATCAACCCCAGGAGATCGTGGCATTTTTCAATAAACCTCTCCTTCGCCTGCGCGTCAACACCCATCTCCCTCATGAATTCCTTCCTCTCGCCCGGGGGAAGTTCGGCCAGTTCCTTTTCAAGTCTTGCCGATATCACGATCGTGAAATTCCCGCCGAAATGATCCACTGCGGCTTTGCAGGCGCCATTGTCACCTCTCGGAGCTTCTTCACCCGAATTAAGAACGATGATAACGGGTTTTGAGGTGAGCAGTCTCAGTTCCTTCAGAAGACCGGACTCGTGCTCGTTCAAACCTTCATGGCCGACCTTCGCCCCCTGAGAGATTTTTCCCTTTACCGTCTCGAGGAACTCCAGGTCACTTCTTTCACCCTTCCTTAGCGCCTTGGCCTTTATCTTCTCCTTTTCTATCCATTTTTCGACCCTTTCGAGATCTGCGAGAAAAAGTTCCGTTTCGACGATCTCGAGGTCCCCGACAGGATCGATTCCGGTGTGGACGTGGCTTACGTTGGTATCCTCGAAGCACCTCAGCACATGGGCAAGGACGTCCGCCTCCCTTACATGGTGAAGAAACCTGTTTCCAAGCCCTTCTCCCCTGCTCGCTCCCTCGACCAGCCCCGCGATGTCTATGTATGTGATATGGCTGGGAATAACCTCGTCAGGCTTAAGGATAACGGCGAGTTCTTCCAGCCTGGTATCCGGCACGGCCACGACTCCCCTGTTGCAGTCAATCGTGCAGAACGGGTAATTGGAAGCCTCTGCGCCTGCCTGTGCGAGTGCGTTCAAAAGCGTCGATTTGCCGACATTTGGAAGACCCGTTATCCCGACGTTCAGCGCCATGCCCATGTCCCTTCGCTGCGTGCGGCTATTCTTTCTTCCGGAAATCGGCCGGTCACAGGTCGACAGGTCAAGATGAAACAAAGTACATGCATGATAATAAAACAGAATGGGTATTGCGTAAAACAGAAAATCCCCGGCCATCCCGGCCGGGGATTAACGATAACCGTCAAATTGAACGCATCGAGCCCGCTATCTTATCAGTAGTGGAGCGAAAACAAGGGAAACGACGGACATCAGCTTGATCAGGATGTTCATACTGGGACCCGACGTATCCTTGAACGGATCTCCCACGGTGTCGCCCACAACCGAGGCGGCGTGAGTCGGCGATCCCTTCCCGCCGAGGTTACCCTCCTCGATCCACTTTTTCGCGTTATCCCACGTGCCTCCGGCGTTCGACATGAATATGCCCATAAGCACTCCCGTCGCCGTCGCCCCGGCGAGAAATCCTCCGAGAGCCTCCGGGCCGATGATGAACCCGATCGCAAGCGGGGCGGCAACTGCCAGGACACCGGGAAGAAGCATCTCCCTGAGCGCCGCTTTTGTCACGATGTCTATGCATCTGCCGGTGTCCGGTTCGGCTTTACCTTCCATAATCCCCACGATCTCCCTGAACTGTCTTCGGATTTCGATGACCATCTTGTTTGCAGCGCGCCCGACCCCCTTCATCGCCATCGCCGCTATCATGAAAGGCATCAAGGCTCCCAGAAAAAGCCCTATCACCGTGGTTGTCGAGGAAAGGTTGATCATCTCGAGTCCCACGGTCTGCTGGTATGCGCTGAAAAGGGCGAGCGCGGTGAGGGCCGCCGAACCTATCGCGAATCCCTTTCCTATCGCCGCGGTCGTATTGCCTATCGAATCGAGTTTATCGGTGATCTTCCTGATCTCCGGACCGGCCTTCGACATCTCGGCTATCCCGCCGGCGTTGTCGGCGATCGGCCCGTAAGAATCCGTCGACATGACGATTCCGATCGTCGCGAGCATCCCTACGGCGGAAATGGCTATTCCGTAAAGCCCGCCGCCGAGGTTGAATGAAACGTACATTGCGAGAACCAGTGTCAGGATCGGCATGATCGTGCTCTCGAACCCCACTGCCATTCCTGTGATGATCGTGGTGGCGGGACCGGTCTCGCTTGCTCTGGCGACCGTCCTGACCGGCGGACCGGACGTAAAAAATTCACTTTCAGCGCCAATCAGCACGCCGGCTATGATACCTGAAAGGATCGCCCAGAAAGGCTTTATCGTCCCGACAATCTGCGTCACGCAGATATACGATGCGGCTATGAAAAGAAGCCCGCTGATCCAGACACTGTATCTGAGCGCCGACTGGGGCCCGGCTTTTTTCAGAAGTCCGATCGACCATATCCCGATAACCGAGGCTATCAGACCGGCCGCGATAAGCAATATCGGAAGAGCCATCCACCTGAAGTTGTCCACACCGGTCATGGCCGCCGCTATCGCCATCGTGGCGACGACCGAGCCGACATAGCTTTCGAAAAGGTCGGCGCCCATTCCCGCCGTATCACCGACGTTGTCGCCGACATTATCTGCGATGACGCCCGGGTTTCTCGGATCATCCTCCGGAATACCGGCCTCGATCTTTCCAACCAGGTCCGCGCCGACATCGGCGCTCTTTGTGTAGACTCCGCCTCCCACCCTGGCGAAAAGCGCGATCGAACTCGCACCCATGGCGAAACCGTTGATAATCTTGGTATCTTTAGTAAAAAGAAAATAGAAGCCAAGCCCGACGACTCCGAGGGCCGCCACGGATATTCCCATGACCGAACCGCCACGGAAGGCTATCATGAGAGCTTTCCCGATGCCGCCGTCTTTTGCGCCCTGGCAGGCTCTGACGCTGCTTCTGGTCGCGGCCTCCATGCCGAGCAATCCGGCTCCCATGGAGCACAGCGCCCCGAACAGGAACGCGATCGCCGTATAAACGCTCAGAGCAAACGTAAGCACGACGAATACCACGACGATGAATACCGAAATGATCGAATATTCCCTTTTCAGGAATACGAAGGCGCCATGATGAATCTTTTCCGATATCTTCCTCATCACCTCGCTGCCGTCCGGATAGCGTTTGATATTGAAGTAGGTGATAACGGCCAGGACCATGCCTGCGACGCCTATCCACGGTGCAATGTTCAACAGCGTGGAAAGGATCTCATTGCTCATCGCGACCTCCTCTGAATTCCAGCCTGAACCAATGTCCCCGGTAAACGGAGACACCGTCGACGGTACGCAAATTCTTATATTTTATATAACCAGTCAAGGAAAATCGGTTTCTATATGACTCCAAGCTCCCTGCCCACCTTTTCGAAGGCCCCGATCGCCTTGTCGAGATGCTTTCGGGAATGAGCGGCCGATATCTGGACCCTTATCCTCGCCCTGCCCTTTGGAACGACCGGGAAGAAGAATCCTATTACATATATTCCCTCGAGGAGCACCCTGTCGGCCATCTCCTGGGAGAGCCTGGCGTCTCCGAGCATGATGGGACAGATCGGATGTGAACCCTTGACGATATCGAATCCGGCCTCCGTCATCCGTTTCCGGAAATACGCCGTGTTGTCGACAAGGGTCTTGAGCATGGGGCTCGGCTCCCAGAGAAGTTCGAAAGCCCTGATCGAGGCCGCCACGAGGGCCGGAGCGAGCGTGTTGGAGAAAAGGTACGGTCTCGACCTCTGCCGCAGGAGTTCAATAATTTCCTTTCTTCCGGTAGTAAAACCGCCCGACGCCCCCCCCATAGCCTTTCCAAGCGTCGAAGTGATCACGTCCACCCTGCCGAGAGCGTTGCAGTGCTCGACGCTTCCTCTTCCCGTCGGCCCGAAAAACCCGGTGGCGTGAGAATCGTCCACCATCACGAGCGCGCCGAACTCATCGGCCAGATCGCATACCCTGTCTATCTGGGCGATTATCCCGTCCATCGAAAATACGCCGTCCGTCGCGATCATCGTTCTGCGGGCCCCGTCGGCTGCGGCCGCTTCGAGCTGCTTGCGCAGGTCGTCCATGTCGTTGTTGCGGTAGCGGTATCTTTTCGCCTTGCAGAGACGCACGCCGTCGATTATCGATGCATGGTTGAGTTCGTCGCTGATGATCGCATCGTTTTCCGAGAGAATTACCTCGAAGAGACCCCCGTTGGCGTCGAAACACGAGGTGTAGAGGATCGCGTCATCGGTCCCGAAGTAGCCGGCGATCTTTGTTTCCAGTTCCTTATGGATATCCTGTGTTCCGCAGATGAACCTGACCGAAGAGAGCCCGAAACCCCTGGTATCCATCGCCGATTTCGCCGCTTCGATCAATTCCCTGTTGTTTGCCAGGCCGAGATAGTTGTTTGCGCAGAAATTGATCACTTCTCCGGCGCCGGCGACGGATATATCGGCTTTCTGGTCGGATGTGATTATCCTTTCCCTCTTGTACAGCCCCGCCTGCCTTATCTCTTCGAGTGTCGCCTGAAGTTCTTCCCTGATCTTGTACATCCTCACGCTCCTCGCGAAAAATCAATCGTCTACATTCCGAGTACGCCGCCCGCGGTTTTTTTCCCGAGCACATCGAGCATATCGGCCGTCATCGATTCAAGATCGTACTCTGGGGCCCAACCCCATTCCTCTTCCGCACTCGAATCGTCCATGAAGTTCGGCCATGAATCGGCGATCGCCTGCCTGACGGGGTCTATTTCGTATTCGATCCTGAATCCCGGGATATGCTTTCTTATCTCCGCCGCGAGAATCTCCGGAGTGAAGTGCATCGCCGTCACGTTGAACGCGTTCCGGTGGCGCAGTCCCGCCGGATCGGCCTCCATCACTTCGATGGCGGCCTTTATCGCGTCCGGCATGTACATCATGTCGAGCGAAGTGTCCGGCCTGAGGTAACACGTATACTTACCATCCGTGATCGCCCTGTAAAATATCTCCACCGCGTAATCGGTAGTCCCTCCGCCGGGAAGGGTGACATTCGAAATGATTCCCGGAAACCTCACACCTCTCGTGTCCACTCCGAACCTGAGGTGGTAATAATCGCAGAGCAGTTCACCGGAAACCTTGGTCACTCCGTACATCGAGTGTGGTCTCATTATGGTGTCCTGCGGAGTATCGTCCAGCGGCGTATCAGGTCCGAAAGCGCCTATCGAGCTCGGAACGAACAGGCTGCATCCGTTTTCCAGCGCGACATCCAGCGCGTTGACGAGGCCCTCCATGTTTATTTTCCAGGCCTTCTGCGGGCTCGCTTCGGCTACGGCGGAAAGAAGCGCCGCAAGGTGGTATATCACATTTACTCCGTTGCCCCTGACCGCAGCGCTGAATTCATCCTTCGAGAGGACGTCGAGTTTCATGAACCGACCCGCCCCGTCGAGACGGCCTTCGGCGTCCTCCCTGAGATCGCTGGTCACGATATTATCGACGCCGTATCTGTCCGCCAGCGCGAAAGCCAGTTCAGAACCTATCTGCCCGAGAGAACCGGTGACGATCACTTTTCTCTTTTCAGCTTGTCCCATCTACTCCCGCCTTATGTTGTCCGCCAGATCGACGTTCAGGACAAAAGAAGCTAACATCATGCCCCTGCCCGGTCAAGCAATCTCTGAGCGATCGCATGCCCCGCGGTTACTTCAGGTCTTCCAGCGCTTTACCCACCGCCACGAGAAGTGCATCGGCGCCGACAGGCTTGCCATCGGCGTTCTCCATCCATAGATCCGGAGCGATGTTTCCCGCCAGGGCCATCCTTTCGAACTCGATCCCGATATTTCCCGCGCTCTTCATTCGCTCTCTTACCTGGAATGCTATTAGATGGCCGATTGCGTAATCCGGCAAATAGAGGAACGAATGTATGATGTGCGAATAGATGCCGAGAATGTATATATCCTTCACGCCGAAGACGGGAGCGAAATATTCGTTCCAGACATCCTTCGAAATTCTTATCACGGCGTTTCTCAGCTGATCGGGAGTCGCTTCGGGATTATCGTACATCCAGCGCCATATCCTCATGTCCACAAGGGAAACCGCTCCTATTTCGTACGTGTTCCAGAAATCTCCCAGCACCTGCATGGCGTCTGATTTTTTGTCGCGTCCCGGATCGAGGCCCAGCAGCATCAGGTCGTTCTCCTGGAACATGTATGCGAAAGCTTCCGTGAAAGCCGTGTTGGGGACGCCTCCGAGAAGGGTATAGTCAATGTAATTCATCGTTATAGTCTGTTCCACGTTATGTCCGAGCTCGTGTGCGGCGATATTGAATCCCTTGTAATCCATCCCTCCTTCGCCTACTCGCGTACGCAGCCTCGCCGGTTGAAAACGCATCTCCCCTCCCGAAGCGTGTCCTGAACCCCTCGCGGGTTCCACGAGGATATTGGCAGCGATCGGGTCAATTCTTTCCGCCGAAAAACCGAGCAGTTCAAGGAAACGTGGGATATCGTTCTTGAACGCCTGCGGCGTGGGATATTTTTCCCTGACGACCGCGTCCAACTCCGCTTCGGTGTATTTTCCCATCGAACGGAATCCGTTGTACCAGATGTCGAACGGTTCAAGATCGCGCCCGAGGTCCTTTTTAATCATCTTCGCGACCTTTTTCACGTACGGCGAAGAGAGGACCTTCACCAGCATCTTCTCTACGTCCTTCTCGCGGATCTCCCTGCCTTCGTCGAAACTCCTTGCCATAAGGGTCGGAGCCGCCGGCGAATACTCATCGAGAAGTTTCTGCGCTTTGTAACAGCCGAGAAGTATTTCGTACCTTGTATCCGGCTCCCTGTCCGCCTTTATATCGAGGGAAACGGGGATTTCTTCGCCCGAATCGTTGACTGCCGCCTCAGATACCGTGTTTTTATAAGGATCCCAGTCGACATGTGGATTGTTTATAACGACCTCCGGTATCGTCTGGTCTACTATCCGTTCCATTACGCGGAAGATCATTTTCTGTTTTTCAAGACCTTTGCCGCCGCCCGCGTAATTTGCCTTGAGTTCGTCGCGCAGATTCCAGTGGGAAAGAAGGCGCAGTTTCGCGGGGAAAAGTCTTTCACCGTTCCCGAAGAGAAGATGGTGCATCCAGATATTATAATCGGCTATATACTGGTCCGACTCGGCGGCGGCCTTTGCGACCTCCAGGTTCACCGACGCCGGGATTCTTTTGGAAAAACGCTGGGCGAGCCTCGCCTCGGCCCACTGCCTCCTGTTCCACTCCCTCCCGTCGGTAAGCCGTTCGTCCAATGTTGAAATCGGGAAGTTGAGAAGAACCACGAAGGCGAGCTTGCTCGCGAACATATCGTCTATGAAGTGCGCGCCGGGATTGTAGCCGGCGAATTCCCTGTCCATCGGAAGTATCGGCCCGAGAGACAGATCGGTCTGCCTGCTCATTTCGCTGGAGATCCCGTGCATCGAACCGCTGAAGGTCTCGAGGATCGACTGGAACCTTTCGAACATCGAATCGAGCGTGGCCTGATCGCCGGCGAAATTCTCCCTGACGAAATCCCCGAAAACAGCGGCGTCTCCGTCTTCATCCATCCAGTAATCGGCCACCTGTTCGAGGCCCCTGGCGATCCTTGGCCGCTGCAGCTCGCCATACCTGCCGGCAAGCTCGGTCTCGAGGCCTGCGATCGAATTCTTTATCCACACCGGCTTCGCCGCCATCGCCGCGGAAACACTCACCAGGGAAAACAGAAGTATCAGTGAAAGATTCAACCCTGGATTCAAACCAAGCAGACTTTTCATAAAACTCTCCTTCGGTAGCGTGTGAACGAATTACTGGTCAGCGATGATATCACCATATCGACTAAAGCTCAAGCTTCCATTGATATGAACTCCAATGATATGAACTTATTCGAAAGGCGCCCGTTCCGCCCATACCGGCTTAAAATACGGGACCCGCTATTTTCCCGCATCGATCTGCCCGAGCAGGATTTCCACGGCCTTCATCAGCTGAGGATCACGGCCTTCCTCCTTGCACGCCGGATCATTATCGACGATCACATCCGGAACGGCAGGGCCGTGTTCCATGTTCAATCCCGTCGCCTTGACGTACCAGGCCCTGAACGGCAGGCGTATCAACGAGCCGTCGATCAACCTTCTTCCGTCAGTCGATATGACCGCCCCGAATGTCGGTTTTCCGACGAGCGTGCCTATCCCCAGTGTCTTATACGCATGCGAGAATATTTCAGCGTTGGAATAGCTCATCTCGTTACAGATCGCTATCGACGGTTTCATCCAGGGATAGAACGGGAGTCTTTCCGCGTAGGGATAGCAATCGCCGAATTTTAGATTCTCTTTTTCGAGATCCTTCGCCGCGCCTCGCGGGATGGTATAGGCATGCTGTTCGACATTCAGAAGAGCCATGAGGTAGTCGGTTGTCCATCCTCCACCGTTGAACCTCACGTCGATCACTATTGCTTCCTTGCCGGCGCCTGCCGCGGCGAACTCCCTCTCGAACCGCTCGAAGCTTTCCCACCCCATGGCCTGGATGTGCAGGTATCCAAGACGGCCGCCCGAGGCCTTCTCCGTCATTGCCCTTCTGCCGTCGACCCACTCGTTGTAGAGTTCATCCTGCAGCGAGGCTGCAGGCCTGATGGCGACATCGCGTTCCACCTCCCTTCCGTCTTTCACCGAAAGGAGGATCCTGGTGCCGGCCGTGTTAGTCAGCAGGGAATAGAAATTAACACCGCCCCCGGCCGGTTTGCCGTTGACCGCAGTGATAATCTCGCCCGGTAAGAGCCTGCCGGAACTTTTATCTGCCGGCGAATCCGGGATGACCCGTACAACCTTTACACCGTCGACAGCCGGTTCGATCTCAACACCGAGAAGCCCCGTGATCTCCTTCTGATCGGGTTCGGAGTCCCCGTAGTAAAGCCCCATGTGGCTCGCGTCGAGCTGGCCGGCCATCAGGTTGAAAACATCCCTGAAATCGCGCTTGGTCGACGCATCCATGGCCCACGGTTTGTATTTCTTTTTGAGTCGATCCCAATCCTTCCCATGGAACCCTGGATCGTAAAAAAAGGCGTCCAGGGCTCTCCACGCCTCCTCGAATATCTGTTCGCGTTCGCAGGCGCGGTCGATCGCCAATCGGGCGGTCATCGCCACGTTTTCCTGCCCTTCGCCGCTCTCCTTCATCCTCGACAGCTTCCCGTTCCTGAGCGAGTAGAGCCAGCTCTTCGACGGATCGAACCTTACCGCCGCAGGGTCCTGACCGCCCTTTGTCAACTCCTTCATATCCTTTCCGTCCCATTTGACGGAAAAGAGATCCCGTCCGCGTCCCGAAGGGCTGTCGGTGGTGAAATAGAATTTCTTGCCGTCCCTGGAGATCTCGATATCCCTTTCGTCGCCGGAAAGCGTCGTAACCTGTACCAGTCGCTCGTGTATACCTTCGAAATCTATCCTGACCGGTTCCGTTTCCGTTTTTTCTCCGCCCGTACCCGCGCCCTTCCCTCCTTCGTCCTTCTTTTCCTTATCCTTGCCACCGGGCAGAGTCTCCTCGTCGTCTTCCTCCTCCCAATCCTGCGCCGTCTTTTCCCAGTTCGCTTTCGAAAGCCAAACGAACCATACGTCACTTTTCCGATTGTTCCGGTCCGAGACAAAAGCCAGCCTGCTTCCATCGGCGCTCCACACGGGATTGAAATCCCCCCTTGGATGCATAGACACGTTCACCGGTTCCATCGAGCCATCGACAGGATGGATAAAAATTTCCGGATTGAAATTAAGGTCTTCGAGCGAATATGCTATGTATCTGCCGTCGGGGCTCCAGGCCATCCCGTTGGGGACCGACCATCCGTCGAGTAGCGTCTTCTCGCCGGATAGCGCGCCGGCAGGGGAGATCTCCGCAATGACAAGTCCGCCGTTGCCGCGCCGGAAGCAGACTTTCTTTCCGTCGCGTGAAACGGCAGGCGCGGATTCATCCAGGCCGGTCGACGTGACCCTCACAATCCCGTGTTTCAGGCTCTTGAAAAGATCCGTTTCCTTCGGATCCAGCGACATCGCCAGATAGAGGTTGAACAGGCCGTCTCTGTCGGACAGGAAGACCAGTGTCGTATCGCTCGTCCATACGGGATCCGTGTCCCGCCACGGCGAATCGCTTACGTTCACCGTCCGAGCCCTGGTTTTGTGGTTTTCGGTGATGAATATCTCACCGTGGATCGCCAATGCGCTGTACTTTCCATCCGGCGAGATAGAGTACTGGTCGATGTTTCCGTCAAAGGTTTTGTGTTCGACGGGTTCCTCGTGATAATCCGATCCTATGTCCAGAACAAGTTCGTTCATGTTCTTTCCATCCAGGTCCATCGTATAGATCTTTGTCCTGTACTCCGCGACTATCAGACCGCTTTGCGCGGATACATCGAAATACCTGACTCCATCCCCTTCGAACGCGGTCACCCTCTCCGGTGTTCCAGGCCTGCCTGCATCGTCGATATCTACAGAGAAGATGTTGTAGTTCACCGGCAGGGCGCTCAGGTAGCAGAGACTTCGCGCGCCAGACCACCTGGGCATGTGGTCCTGCGCCGCAGAACCTGCGACTAACGTGTATTTCCCGCTGCCCGTATCGTAGAGCCATATTTGCTTATTGGCGGGGCCGTGGTAAAATTCGCGTTCTATCCCGCATGCACCCGAGACAAAGGCGATATAACGCCCGTCCGGGGATACGGTAGCGGCGTTCCCCAGCGCCCCGATCAGCTTCTCCGGCGTTCCTCCCTCCATTCCGATCCGGTGAATCTCCGTCTCCCACTCGACCTGGCGGTAATCCCTTCTCGCCGTGAATACGATCCCGTACCTCCCGTTCCAATCTGTGACCTCGTCACCCGCCGAATGCCAGGTAAGCCTTTTCGGTACTCCTCCCCTGAATGAAACCGCGTAAACATCGTCGTTTCCATACCTGTTGCTTGAAAACGCTATATTCTTTCCGTCCGGGCTCCATCTGGGATGGCTCTCATACGCCTCATGAATCGTAATCCTCCGAACGTCGCTTCCGTCCACTCCCGCCGTCCAGATGTCCCCCTGGTAGGAGAAGGCGATTCTTTTCCCCGATGGATCGAGGTCCGGGAACCTGATCATTCCGGCTCCCCCGTCCGCTTCCGCAACCAAAGGCAGCAGCGCCGCCATCGCCAGACAAACGAAAATCAACCGATATTTTTTCACGGATAGCTCCTTTCCTGCAAATATGGTCAATAACGAATATCGATAAGTCCGGACGAACGAAATACCATGAATTTGCTTCACGGACGAGAATTTTATAGCATGAGGAACGAATTCTCAATGGCAATATGAGGAAAACGGAGGTTTCCCATATTTGACGTCCGAGTCTTTCAACGGCGGATAACCAGTCATCTCGCCGACTTACTCGACTCAACGGCCGGTCAGGCACTGACCACTACACCCTTAGAATGCGGGTACTAAAACTCCAGCCGGATTTAAATGGCATAAACCGGTTTGATGTCATACGATTTTTGCAAACATCAAAGAAATGGCGTCCCCAACGGGATTTGAACCCGTGTTGCCGCCGTGAAAGGGCGATGTCCTAGTCCGGGCTAGACGATGGGGACGCCCGAAAATCCTGAGTAAATTTTGGACTGATGCAATCTATCAATGTGAAATGACAAAGTCAACCGTAAAAATCGAACCGGCCTGTACGACAGGTCAATGGACAGCCGCCGCGCGGCCCCGTCGAAAGCATTTTCATGCGTTCCCGTCGTCCTCGTCCAGGAACGAGAGTTGCCTGCCCGCCTCGTCCCTGCGGTTTTTTGCGGGACCGGCCGGCGGCCGGAAAAAATCCCCCGCCCTTCCATGTTTCTCGTAGAATCCAAGACACCTGTCCTTGAGTTCAAGATGCGTCACAAGAAGAAAATCGAAAAGTCCCGCATCTATCATCCGGTTGACCGAACTCATCGGAAGATCGGACGACATCCTCTCGAGAAATGATTCCATAGAGGGAAATAGCCCGTTCTTTCCCCTTTCCTCCACCACCTTCTCCAGTTCCGCTCCGTCCAGGATCCCCGATTCGTTCAGGGGCGTCCTGATACCTCCGGTACCCGCCGTGTAATCCATCGTGCTTGAGTTGATATCGGCGGGCAGCGCCTGTTTGTTCACGCTTTCAAGATATTCGAGGTATTTCTTCTGGCGATCCTTGACATCCAATGTGCTGTTGAGAAGCGATGCAAAGTACAGGTCGTGATGATGCGCCTTGAAAAAGGCCGTCCTGTAGGTTATGTAGGCCTGCGCGCAACTGAACGCCTTGTCATACGTAAATTTCATATTATGGAGCAGAAAATCGAAGATCTTCTGGGCGTTTTCCTCGTCAATCCCGTTCTCCATCGCCTCCCTTATGAAATCCAGCCTGGCTCCGAGAAGGCCGCCTGGCTCCATCGTCAGAAACGAGTTTTCGATGCGCTTCGCTTTCGCTCCCGTCAGCCCCGTGGAACTTTTTATTATCTCCCGGACCTGCTCCCGGTAAAGAAGGAGTCCCCTGGTCTTCTCCAGCTGGGCCGCGAGGGAATGGTGCGGCAGAAAGACTTTCCCCTTCTTTTCGGAATTCTCGACGTATTTCTGCCATAACTTTCCCTCCAGGGGAGCCGGCCGGTAGAGCGATATCACGTTGACCAGTTCGTTGAAATCCGACGGGTTCAGCCTGGTCAAAAGATCCCTTATGCCCCTGCTTTCGAGAAGATAAATGCCCGTCGTGTTTCCGCAGCAGATCAGGGCGAACGCCTCGGGATCGTCCAGCCGCTCCGGTTCCCGCGACGGGGATGGCCGGTCGTCGCGATCCGGTCCCTCGCCGGCGGAAACCGGTGTTCCACGCAGATTCCTCTCGGTCATGTCCAGCGCCGAGAGAAAATGAGATCTTTGAATAATGAGAACCCATCCCCCGACATCCTCCACTTCCAGGTTGTCCAGCATTGAGAAGCGTTCCCCGTTCAGCCCCGCGACACGGGCGACATAATCACCGGCTCCCATCGGGAGAACGACCACCCTTGACGTGTTCTGGTTGAAGTGATGTACCCTTCCCGATAGCGCCTGCGCCGAATGAAGGACTTTTTTCGCGACCGGATTGCCCTTGTACAGGCGGGCGATATGTTCGGAACCATCCATGATCTCCTGCAATGACAGCCTCTTCTTCGTCGTCGGCAGGCCCGCGATAAGTTCCTCTCTGGATTCGCGGGACATATCGAGGACTTCGGCGATCTCGCGTACAAGGGTCGTAAAGGACATCTCTTCACGAACGAGCTGGTTGTTTATCTCGTGTCCAGGAAGAAGCCCCTTGAGCAACAGTTTGAACATCTGACCGGCTCCCTTCGGTTTCAGGAGTTCAAGCTGCGCGGGGATACCCTTGCGCGGCGAATTGAACGATTCGAATACCAGGCCGTTTTGCACCGGGTCGAGCGGAATTATCCCCAGAAGATACGCCGTCAGGCTCTGGAGGATTTCATTGCCCATCGGCTCGAGTCTTAGACCGCGACTTCCGCATCCCTGGAAAAGCCTCATCAGAAACAGGATGTAACCGGAGAGCCCCTCTTTCGCCGCGCCGCCGAGTTCTTCCGACAGGATCGTTTCCAGTTCCTTTTTTTCCACGGATCGCCTGTTGTGAAACCGGAGCAAAAACCTTCTTTTGGCCATTTCCGAAAGTGTCGCGTCAGGATCCTGAGCCTCCGAAAAGGCGATCCTGCGGGAAGATTCGAGTTCCACATTGCACCGTCCGGCGATTCTCCCCGACTCCTCCAGCGCTTCACCGGCGATATAAAAATAAGGTTCGAGTTCTTTTCCCTTCTTAAGGTAGAATTCGGAAAGGTTTTCCGGCTTCGTGTACCCGTCTTCCATCGAGCCCAGTTTTCTTATCAGCCCGTAATGTTCTCCTTGTTCCTTAAGGGCGAACCTGTCGTCATTGGTCGCGACCAGCGGTATCTTCAGTTTTTTCGAAAGCTGCACGAACTGGTCGATCACGAACATTTCCGCCTCGATGTTGTGATTCATCACTTCAAGATAGACGTTTTCCCTTCCGTATATCCTGATCAGTTTTTCGACCACCTCTCTTTCCCGTGTGAGACTGCCGTGAAGAACCGCCTGGCTGGCTTCACCCTTCAGGCAACCGGTGAGGCCGATCAACCCTTCCCCGTGGAGGACCATCTCCTCCTCGGTGACAAAGAACTCCTTGCCCTTTTCGTAATGTTTGCTTACCAGCGAAACGAGGTTTTTATACCCGGCCATGTTTTCCGCGAGTAGTGTCAGATGGAAGATCCCGGTGCCGCCCGTCAGGGACAGGTGCTGAATCTCGGCGCCCAGAATGGGCTTTATCCCGGCTTTTCTCGCGTACCTGTAAAATTCGTGGTGTCCATAGGTGGTCCACCTGTCGGTCATGGCTACGGCGGGCAGCTTCAGGAAGGAAGCCCTGGAAACGAGCTCCTCCGGCGTGATCATCCCGAAATAGGGGCTGTTGATACTGTGGACATGCAGCGGAACGTAGGGCATTTTCCGCAACTCCCGTGTTTCAGCCGGGCGCCGGACGCCCCCTGAAAAGGTGGAGCGTCGAATTTTATTCCGCTTCAGGCAGCAAAATCGAATTGAACAGCAGCTTGTAGCAGCCGTTCGTCGATGCCCTGAACTGCGGATTGAACCCGAACAGGACGATCCGGCCTTCTCCCTTTTTAACCCATATCATAGCCGGACGGTCCCCCGCCTTTTCGATATTCTCGGCGTAACCGCTGAGCAATATATCCTTTCCGGGAAATCTGGCTATGACCCTGCGATCCATGTCGAACTGGGGAACGGATGTGCCGAATACCGGCCGGCCCCTGTAAAAAACCCCCGCTTCGCTCTCCATCCCCAGCGTCAGGTAATGCCCTTCCGCAATGATGACCCTTGCAAGTGCTCCCGGACAATAGAGACCCTCGCCAGCGAGTTTGTCCGACACGTCCGCGACCGGAAGATTGAAATCTTCCCTGTCATCCGCTCCGTGTTCGATCGTTAGTTCCCCCATAAAAAGTCCCGTAGATCGTCCCCAGGAGATTACCGTCCCACCTCCGTCAACGAACGCGAGGAGGTTTTCCAGTCCCTTCTTCTCCATGCCCTTCACGTATTCAGGCGGATATCCTCCCGAATAGTATCGTTCGCCGGACTTGAATTTCCCGGTCATCAGGAGATCCTTGTCCGTATCCGGCAACACGATGACATCGTAATTCTTCCAAATCTTGTTTTCTCCGAATTCTCCCGGCTTGATCACCGTATATGGTATCCGATACGTGTCGAAAATATACCTCGTCCAGCCCGCATCCATATCGTGCTGGTACGTCTCGACGAGTCCAATGCGGGGCATTTCCATCTTTCCGCACGAACCCATGACCTTTTCGAGCAGATCGCGATCCGTTATATAATCCGGGGCAATCTTCATTTCTCCGATTACCTCGTCGATTGCCGCCATGTCTTTCCCTGACGGGGAAATGACGAAACTTCCTTTTTCGAAAACCGCTTCCCCGCCGCCGGTCCCGCCAAGGAGCCGGCACGCTTCTAGCCCGAGCCCCATCGCCGTGAAAACAGCCTTGTAACTTTCATTGTTCCGAACCGTGAATACGGCGGCCAGCACACCTGCCGGACGGTCCGCATTTTGATCCTCGAATCCTTCCACTACCTCCCAGCCCTTTTCGAGATCCGTTTCCCTCGTAACGATCTCGTACGATCTTACGCCCCGGTGCAGCGGCAGCGACCAGCTCGTTATGTCGTAAGGTTTGATGATCTCCCCGCCGGGAGTGTAATGCCTCACAGGGTAGACCTGCGCTTCCATGACCTCCTTGATGAATGCCCTGAACGGTTGCGCCAGTGGAATCACGAAATCCCCTTTTCTGAACATCGTCCCCCCGCTCGTCACGCCATCCGAGCCGGTCTTGAACACGTTCACTCCGTGCTCGATCAGAAGATCGACCAGTCCGGCAAGCTCACTGATGTCGTGTTGCCTGCGGCCGTCCGAGGGCAGGATGTAATAATATGGGGGCCGTGTAAGCCCTTTTTCGACCTCCCGGCGGCAGATTTCATTTCTAAACCTGAGGATCTCGCACCTGTGCATCGATGCGGTTTTCAGTATCGACATGGTGGAGCTTATCTCGTAATCGACGATATCGGCCAGCCTCCACCAGCCGCCTTCCCAAGGTTCGGGCATATTTGTGCTCTTTTTGTATTCCGAAAGGCCCTTCCCGTGAACATCCAGTTCGTTCGATTCGATATACACCGGTTTTGCGTACTGCACACCGGCGCACTCGGTGAGGAATCCTATCACGTTCTTCCATATGCAGGTTTCCGTGGAGCCGGGCCAGTAATCGTCGAACAGGTAATGCTGCGCCACCCCGGCGTGCCCGTCGCGGGTCATATCCTTTATCATGCCGGAACCGAAGATACCGGCCCAGTTCCATATACCCGCGTCAACGTTCTCCGCTATGGGGTCATGGTTCGGCGGAACGAAATATCTCACGCCGGTCGATCCCATCTGGTGTTTTTCCACCATTACCTGCGGAAACCAGTCCCTGTTGTAGATCGCCGCTATCGCCCTAGTGTCTTCCTGCGTCAGGGTCACAAAATCACGGTTGTTGTCGTGCCCCACATACTTGTGGTAGACACGCGGAAGATTGCTCCCTTCATGCTTCGTTCCCTTGTATTTACGGTAATGCTCGACCACCATGTCCATCCCGTCAGGATTATGGCACGGAACCATCATGTAGACGACGTCGGACAGCCATTTCAGCTTGACCGGATCCGTTGTCGTCAGAAGATCATAGATTATCAGGGGGGCGGATTGAGACGGGCCTACTTCGGCGGAATGCATCGAGAGTGTGGCCAGGAAGAACACGACTCCGTTTTCCACCATGCCTTCGAGTTCGTTTTCGGGGATGGATGGATCGAGCGCGAGCCTGCGGTTTATCTCTTTCATCCTGTCGAGCCGTTCGATGTTATTCTCCGATGAGATGAAGGCGATGAAGATCGGCCGGCCCATCGGAGATCTACCCGCCTCCCGCAGTTCGAGCCTCTGGGAAGCCTGGTCGAGAATCCGCAGATAATCGATCATCTCTTCATAGTCGAAGAGCATCCCGTCCGTTCCAGGTTTGAATCCGAAATGACTTTCCGGTTCAGGCATGGCTTTCGAGGCATACGAATCGCCGGAGCCGAAGGTCAGCGCGAGAAGAACAAACAGCGCCGCCGGTATCGAAATCGCCATCGAACGTTTCCGACTCATTCCGGGTCTTCCTTTCCGATAAATAGTGACGGATCGACCTTTATTCGGCGAAAGTGTCGCCGAATCTTCCCAGGCCCCGAAGATACCATGCCCTGTGATTTATTGCAAACCATGTAAAAAATGCCGCCCGGCGTATCGCGCCCGGACGGCATTTCATGAACGAGACCCCGGCGGATAACGGGGTCAATCTTCGTAACAGCCTATTTTTCTCGATATGACTATTCTCTGGACCTCGGATGTTCCCTCGCCGATCGTCAGCAGCTTGTAGTCCCTGTAGAATCTTTCTATGTGATATTCCTTCATCAGACCGTACCCGCCGAAGATCTGAACCGCGTTGTCCGCGACCGTCCCCATGATCTCGCCGCAGTAGAGTTTCGCCATCGCGGCCTGCATGGAAAATGGTTTACCCGCGTCTTTAAGGGCGCATGCCTTGTAGAGCAGACATCTGGCGGCCTCAATCTGGGTTGCCATGTCGGCGAGTTTGAAAGCGTTGGCCTGGAAGGAAGCGACGGGTTTTCCGAACTGCTCGCGTTCGAGGCCGTATTTAAGCGCCAGCTCGAATGCTCCCTGGGCGCCGCCGAGCCCCATCGCCGCGATTGCCAGCCTGCCGTTGTCCAGAGTCTCGAGCATCTGCTTGAACCCTTCCCCTCTTTTACCGAGAAGATTTTCCTCCGGGACCCTGCAGTTGTCGAAATAGAGTTCGCCGGTGTCGGAGGCCCTCCACATCATCTTACCCGTCATTTTTCTGGCTTCAAAACCGGGAGTACCGTTGGGCACCAGAATGCACGACATCTCCTTCTTCCCGTCAGAACGCCGGCCGGTGACCGCCTGGACGGTGCATATTGCGGCCATTTCAGAGGTCGAATTTGTTATGAATATCTTGCTGCCGTCAAGGACCCATTCGCCATTGTCGAGCCTTGCCGTTGTTTTGCTCGCTCCCGCGTCCGAACCGGCGTCAGGCTCGGTCAGTCCGAAGGAGGCAAGAATCTCCCCGGCGCAAAGTCGGGGAAGCCATTCCTTTTTCTGCTTATCGTTGCCGTAATAAAATATGGGGCCGATGCCGAGGGAATTCCCCGCCGCAACGGTGGCCGCATGAGATCCATCCACCCGTGCGAGCTCCTCAACGGCAATGCAATAAGAAAGGTAGTCCATTCCGGATCCACCGTACTCTTCCGAAACGACAATACCGAAAAGTCCCATCTCCGCCATCTTCCGTGTCAGCTCGATCGAGAATTCCTCCTTCTCATCAAGCTCGATGGCCCTTGGAGTGATCTCCCTCTCGGCAAAATCCCTGATGCTGTCCCTGAGCATTCGCTGCTCTTCAGTAAGTCCGTAATTGATTTCATTGCCCCCTGTTATAAAATACACCTCTTGTATCTTCTAAAATCCGAAGTTCTCCGGTAGATCCTTCTCCGCGGTTCCCGCCGGCACCCACGAAAGATCGAGAATCGTGAATGTGGGGCTTTGCTTTCTGAAGATCGGTACGACCTTCATGCCTATCTCGGGATCGCCCATCGAAAGATAACTCATCAGGATCGTATCCACACCTTCGAACTCGATATTGATGAACTTGATCGGCTTGTCGAGGATGTTGAACGCCCCCGATCTCTCGCAAACCATGAAGGTATGAACCTTTGCGGTCTTTTTTGCCGTACCGGTCATATCGATAACCGTATTTTTACCCAGACAATCCGGGCAGTGGATCCTGAAAGGCTGGTAGACCGTCCCCTTGAATTCGCAGCCGGGGTTGTCGCAGCGCGTACCGAGGAGCTTACCCTTGCTCAGAGCTTCGAAGAAAGGGGCTTCGCCCCCGTAGGCGTGTATATAGGTCATCGTCCGCGGATTGGTCACTCCCATCAGTTTCCACGCCTCGTCCGCGTTGCGGATCGGAGTGTTCGACTCCAGATGATGAAAATCACCCTTTATCCTGTACTTGCCGTTCCTTACGAATACCTGTCCAAACATACTCATGGCGCGTCTCCTTTACATGTCTTTCTTTATCAGATGATCCGGGTCCATAAGGATCGTCGAGGTCACGTGCGATCCGACGCCCGCGTGGCTGATCGCCATCCCCCTCCTGGCGCCCTTTACCTGCAGGTTCTTCCAGTCGGCCGGTTTCCTGCGGTTGAATTCCTTCCATAACTTTTCGTCCCCGTGGATTTCCGCCCACCTGTTCCAGATGTGCGTCGCCACTTCAAAAACCTGCATTATACCGGTGGCCCCCACGGCGTGCATGCAACCTATAAGCCCTCCCGATATGTTGGAGGGGAGTTTCCCGGGCTTGCCGGTCTTCGGATTTGTATGGTAGCAGTCCCCCGATTCTACGTAGTCTCGTCCGAAACCGTAGGGACGCACTCCTATATCCTCGTACGTCTGAACATCGCTGATCGTGAAGGCGTCGTGCAGTTCAAGAAGATCGAGATCTTCGGTCGGATCGGTCACGCCGGCCATCCGGTAACCGTACCAGGCGGCCATCCTCGCGGCCAGGAATCCCGAAAATCCGGGATACCTCTCCCCACCCGGGAATTGCTTGCTCAAATTCTTGTACTGATCGGGTTTCTCGTTCGGAAGAAGAGGAATGTCCATATCGCGTCTGTCCGCCGGACGCAATGTATGCGAACCAGCCGCCACCCATATGCGAAGAGGTTTATGAGGCGCGTTTTTGCAGAGCTTTACCGCAGTATTTTCATCGCAAATTATAGCGCAGGCCGCTCCGACGCTCATCAGGCAGCAATCGAGCGCCCTGAGCGGAAAGGCCACGACAGGCGATTGAAGCACATCCTCCACCGTTATATTCATGGGAGAGTGCGCAAACGGATTCATCCTTGCGTATCCGTGATGTTTAACGGAGATCTCGGCGAGCGTGCGGCGGAACGAATCCTCGGCTTTTCCGAATATCTGCCAGTAACGCTGCGCCATGACCGCGTAATAGCCGGTGTATATGTGCCCGAGCGGCGATTCCCAGTCCTTGTCCGCCGCGCATGATATCAGGAAGTTCCCCTCGTCGGTCGGCACCTCATCCATCCTCTCCCACCCCATCGCGAGCGCGCAGTCCGAATAACCCGAAGCGACGGTCTTTACAGCCTCCCACAGAGTCGATCCTCCGGTGGCTCCCCCCGTCTTTACACCGATGTTTCCGAGCGGGTCGAGTCCCAGCCGGTCGTGGATAACCGCTTCACCGAGAAGCTGATCCCCGAAATGATCGGCGAAATGGCCATAATAGCAGGTATGAATATAACTCTTCAGTTCAGACGCAGACATATTCAACAGGCCCGCGGCCATCGTCAGGGAATCGATACAAAGTTCTTCAGTACGTTTTTCGGGTATGGCGCGGTCGAATTTCGATTGACCGGCCGTCACCAGATATACGGGCCGCATGAGTTTCGGGACCTTCAGTTGCTGCTGGCTGAACTTGATCATCTTCAGGGCTCCTTTTCTTACAGGTTAAATCACCGGGCCGATAAAGGGACCATCACGCTGATGGATGGAACAAGCCAAAAGAGCCTGCTCTCTCTGAATTAAAAGCTTATGGCATCCGACAGGATGCCCCGCATAGCCATTTCGGGGGGCATTCTACCAGACGTTCCTTAGTCTGTCCACATTTTTCATCAAAGGCAGGAGGACCGGAGTGGTGGAGTTTTTTAAGGTGACATGGGGCGAATTAATGTTATTATCCGGGCGGCCATCATTTGCGGATGTTTTTCGTTGGTTTCGTTTATTCTGCGACCGGCGGCGCTTACATGAATTTGAAAAGGATAAAATCGGTTATCGGCGTGCTGAAACTATTCGGGGGGGCCGCGGAAAAGTGGATGTCCGACGATGTCCCGGCGATGGCGGCTGCGCTAGCCTACCATGCCATGTTGTCGCTCGCCCCTCTGCTGATCGTTCTTCTCGGAACATTCAGCATGCTCTTCGGCTCCGATGCGGTCGAGACGGAGGTCGTGACACAGATCGAAATCTCAGTCGGGGAGCGCGCGGCATCGGCCGTCCAGAACGTCATAAGGGACATGGAACAGAGCCGCTCCGAGGCTCTGGCCCTTGGAGGAAGCTCCCTGATCCTGCTCATAATCTTCTCTATCGGAGTCTTCAAACAGCTTATCGGTTCGTTGAACGCCATCTGGGGGCTGGACAAGGATGCGAGGCGCGGGTTCAGCGGAGGCGTTCTTAGAATGATCCGAAGACACTTCCTCGCTTTTCTCATGCTGATCGGTCTCGGCCTGTGGCTTTACCTGCTTCTGCTCTCCAAATCTATAGCCGTTGTGCCGGAGAGGTTTTTCCTCACTTCTTTTCCCTGGCTTGTGGATTACATGCCGCGCATACCGCTGTTTTTCTCACCCGTCCTCTACACACTGCTTTTCGCCATTCTTTACACGATCCTGCCGGACGCAAGGATAAAGTGGAGCGATGTCTGGTTCGGCGCCGCCGTCACCGCCATCCTCTTCATGATCACCGAAAAACTGATAGGATTATATCTTCAGAGGACGATAGTGACGTCACTCTACGGAGCGGCGGGATCCCTGATCGTCGTTCTGCTGTGGATCTACTGGTCGGCTAATGTCTTCCTGTTCGGGGCCGAACTGACAAGGGCCTATGCTATCAGGTTCGGTTCGCGAAGACCGGATAGCCCTGCGCTGTGACCTTCCCAAAAAGCTCGGTAAAGCTCTTCGGCGCACAAAATTTCGATTTACCCTGCCCTTGTGGAGTATTTCGGACCTCTTTTTGCTATAATATCCGCCGTTGGTACGGAGCCGATGGCCGGCTCTTCATGGGTTGGGATAAAAATCGATGAAATAGTGAGATAAGTTATTATATTCTTCCACCGGACATGGCATTTTGCGGCGCATGGCGCTGTTTGTGATATTTTTCGGAGAACGTGAAATGGATAATTACGAAATAAAATATGTCGATGTTTTCACTACGAGGCCCTTCAGCGGCAATTCCGCCGGAGTCATCACCCACGCCGATGGATTGACGGTCGAAGCGATGCAGAGGATCGCCGGCGAAATCAACCTGTCGGAATCGACGTTCGTAACCCTGCCCGAATCGGGCGACTCCCTGTTCAGGGTGAGGTTCTACACTCCCTCCACCGAATACGATCTGAGCGGACATGCGATGATCGGCACCTGCTTCGCCCTGGCGGAGGAGGGAAGGATACCTCTGAAGGACGGCCGCACGACCGTGTCCGTCGAGACGAACGTCGGCAATATACCCGTCGATTTCTTTTTCAGCGAAGACAAATCCGCGGAAAAAACCGATAACGACGACAGCAGGGTGTGGTTATCGGGGAGGAATTCCGGGTACCTCAGCAAGATCATGATGCACCAGACCATACTCGATCATTACGCCGCAGGCACGGAGATCTCCTCCATCGCCGGGACTCTCGGGATAGACCCGGGCGCCATATCGAGAACAGGCCTTCCGCTCGAAGTCGTTTCCAACGGTTTAAGACAGCTTCTTGTGCCGCTGGATCACAGCGATACGCTGAAAGACCTGAACCCCGACATGATCAAACTCAAGCTGATGAACGACCGGATCGGCGTACAGACGATCGATATCTTCACAATGGACGCTCTCGATCAGGATTGCCTCACCTACTCTCGTCATTTCTCCCCCGGCATGGGCATGTGGGAAGACCCGGGATCTGGCGCGGCGGCGGTTAGCATCGCCACCTACCTTGCAAGGCACGGAGTGATAACCGCAGGTTCATACGTCATGCAGCAGGGAAAGGAACTCGACGCGCTTTCCAGGGTCCTTGTCGACATACAGGACGCGGGTGAGGACGCCGATTCAGCCTGGGTGGGCGGTCTTGCCGTGACTTCCATCAGGAGACGGCTCTCCGTGGACAACGGCCAGGTGCTTATAGCCTGATAAATTCCAGCGGAACAACGCGCTTCAGTCCCACACTTCCGCTGTCAGCTTCTCTATCACCGCCGCGGCGCGGCTCGATCGTTCGATAAAATCCGAGTAGAGGCGTTTCGCCCCATCGGCAGAACTTCCATATCCGAGACTGCCGGCAACCGGCATGAGATGGTCCGGATCTATCTCGTCATGCGCAGCCACTTCGAGACGATACAGATCCCTTATGTTCCTTATGAAATCGAGGTGCTCCATGACAAGTAGAAATTCCTTTTCATGCCGCGGATCGACATCCTTCAACCTCCCCAGCAACTTCCGGGACAGCGGGTCGCGCACCCTGTACCTGGTCTTGTAAATGAGCAGGAGCAGTTCGATGTCGCGCTGCCCGCCGGGGCATTCCTTGATATTGCCCGGCGCGGCGCGGCCTTGCTGTGAATGCCGCATCGATATTTCGTCGGACAGGTGATCTATGTATTCACGGTCCTTTCCGAATATCAACGGGTCGATTATCGTCTCCGTCAGTTTATTGTCGAGCCTGCGCGTTCCGACCAGCATCCTCGCCCCCAGCAGCTGGGAAAGATCCACATATACGTCCCCCATGGCGCTTCCCATGTACTGCGCGAGCCGATCGAGACCGACCACGTAGCTTCCGAAGTGGTCCGCCAGCCTGTGGTGCGGGAATATTCCGCGCCTGATGATATGATAGTTCATCCTGGCTATAACCCTGTTGCACAGCTCCATCATGCCTTCGTCGGATGAATCCAGGATCGCGATCAAGTCATAATCGTCGTCGAAGCCCTGTTCGCGCGCGTGGCCTCCCGTGGCATAAAGCGCGAAGAGATCCTGTGTTGACATCCAGTGCTTGCTTGATGAAAGCACATCCTGCATGGCGAACTCGTAGAGCTGCTGGGTGTAATTGTCTGAGAATTCTATGAACTCCGAATCGGTCAGTTCGCTTCGGACTCCCGAGAGGGTCATGAGGCTGACCCGCACGAACTCCATGTCGTAGTAATCGCCGATCCTCTCATATAGAATTTCAGGAGAAGCGATGGAGGTCATGTCGCTGTAAAATCCGGCCGAAATTTCCCTGAGCTTTTCGTTGTTATGGAGATTTTTTATGAAAACGGGGTATTTCCTGAGGATCGGATAAAAATGCCTTTTAAGAAATTTACTGCTCCGGTGATGGACTTTCGCCAGCGTGACCAGTTGCGCATAGTATGGATTGAGATCTTGACGCGTCGGTTTCTCACTTAGTATTCCCAGCAGTTTTTCCTGCGAATCGCGGTCGAGCATCGCGAGAAAATTGTTCAGGATATCGGGATATGCCACGGCGATCAGCGCCATCGAATCCGACGGGTTCGGCAACCCCGCCAGTTCCTCCATGAACAGCCCCGAGAGAAGGTGGAACAGGTCCTGCGCCTTTTCATCGCCGGCCTTCCTGCCGACGATCGTAAGGAACTTCAGAACGGGGGACGGATCGTTTTCAGTCCCGGAGACATACGTTTTGCCCACCCGTTTCCTGAGCTTTGCGGGAAGCGAATGGAAGCTCTCTATGAACCGTTCATAAAAATTCTTCCGTTCGTCGTTCAACTCATCGAGGAAATCATCCCAGTAGGTTATCCCGTTCGACGGGTACGATTCCCTGATGAAATCCATGGCGAGATTCCCGGAATAATCCGGCATGTCCTGCATTTCGGACGAGAAAAGGGGCTTAAGGACGGTTATTTCCCTCAGGTGTATGTTCAGGTCGCCTGTAAGAACGTCAATAGCCGTTATGGCGTCTTCCAGGTACTGGTAGTAATTGACCATCATGAAATCCTCTGCCGAAAGGACTCCGCTGTCCTCGTACCCGATCATGCGGGCGATCTTCGTGACCATTTCCTGGATCGGCTTTTCCCTTATCGGTATGTCCTCGTCCTGGGCCGCCATTATCTGGTAGAGGTGCCTGAACAGTTCGAAGAAACTCAGCGTCTTTTCGATGCTTTCGTACTGGCCCTGCCGCCACCGGTCCTTCTTTTTCAGTTCGTCGATGATTTCCCAGGCGTTCACCTTCTCCACGCCGTGGACAAGTTTCAAGGCCGAAAGCAGCCCCTTGACAGGCCGAAGCCCTTCCTCCTTGGGGTTGATCGAATAGGTGGATTTCGGGGCTGCAAGAACGGACCGCATCTCGCCCAGGATACCCCTGAGAAAACCCTCGTGAAAACGGTTCATCTTCTGCCCGGGCTCAAAATAGAACCGGCCGGCCACCCGTTCCCTGAATTCCCTGTAAAGAGATTCGCTCCCGATTATCGCGGCTGCGCCGATTATCTCGTTGACCATGATGAAATCGTATTCGTTGTCGTCGAGCACCGCGACATATTCGTCTATCGTCGCGGTGAGGCTGCTGCTGCCGACATACTCCGAGAGATGAAAATGAAGGCGGCTAGCCGTCCTGAACATCTGGTTTGCAAGCTGTCCCAGCGCCCGGTTGAGGTTCTCGGCGTTCTCCTTCCCTCGTATCACTATGCCGAGGTCGATATCGTCCTGGTCGGACCTCGTCCCCACGCCGAGCATCACGAACTCCGGATACGGTTTTCCCTCGAGGAAGATGCCGAGCAGCCTTTCCATGTAGGACCTTGTGAGGGTCCGGAACATCCCTCCCGCCTCGAGCATGAATTTCCGGCTGATCGTCTCCCTTTCGTTCGTGGCGGCAAAATCGAGCTTGACGATATCGATCAGCCGAAGGTTCATCTGAAGAAACTGCAGGGAGTAGTAGCACCCGAGAAAATCGATCGCCTCCCTGTTCGAGGAGGCCGCCTCGAGAATCATGTCCATCTCCTGAGCCACATCGTTCGAATAGTTCCACAGATGCACCCTGTCCCTCAGGCCGACACGTTCCAGCGCCGAGGTCAGCCTGTCGATGTTCGTGGAGATGATATGCAGATACTTATGATTATAGTTTCCGAGCTTCGACGTTTTTTCTGTAAGTCTTGTCAACGGCTCTTTCATACGGGAAGCTCCACTTTTACAATTGGCCTTGGAACCGAGAACCTATATCGAATGGCGACTGCATTTCATGTAATAGATCAGGCTGTCTGCCTCTGTAAATACTTTTACGTCGAACAATACACTCTGCCACCGCCATTGACAACAGGCAATTCGAATCGATCTGCGGGGAGCAGTTCAGAATAAGATATTCATCCTGGGGGTTGTTCAATAAAGCGAAATGAACTAATTACTGACAAAAATAAATCATGTTGTGGAATATTTATCGGTGGAATGTCGCACCCAATACCCGATAGGAGAATCGGTTGCCATGTTTTTCAAACTCAGTTGCGAGTCTTCCAATAATCCGAACCACTCACAAAAATTGGGACTACCTTAGTAAAATAACTTTTTTCAGATTGATCTCGTTCATGGACCTTAGCCTGCAGAAATACACTCCCGATGACACTTTTGCCCCGGAATCCGAACGGCCGTTCCAAATGAACTTGTACGTATTGTTATCTAAACGGCCTGAAAATAATGTTCTGACTTTCCTGCCCGTAACATCGAAGATTCCAATCTCCACCGGAGTGTTTATTCCAGCGCAATAATACTCAATTGTCACGGATGGATTGAACGGATTAGGATACACCGACACCATTGAACTCTTCGGTGCCTCGGTGCTTGGATCAGCACCATACACTGGTGTTAGGTTAATCAGGATCGAGACATTGTCTGAGATACTATTTGCCACAGCCATATCGCTGTCACCGTCTCCGTCAAGGTCAGCCACGCAAATAGAATAGGGGCTATTTCCAACACCATAATCCACGGCAGACTCAAAGGTCCCATCCCCATTGTTCTTAAGGATCGAGACATTATTGGACATAGAATTCGCCGTCGCCAGATCGCTGTCACCGTCTCCGTCAAGGTCAGCCGCGCATACAAACCAAGTTCCGCTCCCCACGCTATAATTCACGGCAGACACAAAAGTCCCATCCCCATTGTTTTTAAGGATAGAGACAGTACTGGGATACTCATTCGCTAAAGCCAGATCGCTGTCCCCGTCTCCGTCAAGGTCAGCCGCGCAAATAGAATAGGGGCACATTTCCACGACATAAGTCACGGCATTTGCAAAGGTTCCATCCCCATTGTTCTTCAGGATTGAGACATAGTTCCAATTCGCCACCGCCAGATCGCTGTCCCCGTCTCCGTCGAGGTCAGCCGCGCAAATAGATAGGGGGTAGCTTCCCACGTCATAATTCACGGCAGACTCAAAGGTCCCATCCCCATTGTTCTTAAGGGTCGAGACATTATCGGAGTTATAGTAATAATTCGCCGTCGCCAGATCGCTGTCCCCGTCTCCGTCAAGGTCAGCCGAGTAAATAGATACGGGGTAGCTTCCCACGTCATAATTCACGGCAGACTCAAAGGTCCCATCACCATTGTTCTTAAGGATCGAGACATTAACGGAGTAATAATTCGCCGTCGCCAGATCGCAGTCCCCGTCTCCGTCAAGGTCAGCCGCACAAACGGAATAGGGACCGCTTCCCACGTAATAATTTACGGCAGACTCAAAGGTCCCATCACCATTGTTTATAAGGATCGAGATAGAGCCAAAATTAAAATTTGCTACAGCCAGATCGCTGTCCCCGTCTCCGTCAAGGTCAGCCGAGCAAATAGAATAGGGGCTCATTTCTACGACATAAGTCACGGCAGACTCAAAGGTCCCATCACCATTGTTCTTAAGGATCGAGACATTATCGGAGTAATAATTCGCCGTCGCCAGATCGCTGTCATCGTCTCCGTCGAGGTCAGCCGCGCAAACGGATTTGGGACCGCTTCCCACGCCATAATTCACGGCAGACTCAAAGGTCCCATCACCATTGTTCTCAAGGATCGAGACATTATACGACAAAAAATTCGCCGCCTCCAGATCGCTGTCTCCGTCTTCGTCAAGATCAGCCGCGCAAATAGATAGGGGGTGGCTTCCCACGCCATAATTCACCACATACTCA
>JBFYZH010000029.1:0-14674 GCA_041309605.1 Candidatus Krumholzibacteriota bacterium | reverse complement strand
ATCGGAACCGGATTCATGAAATGCATGCCGATGAACCTGTCGGGCCGTTTCGTGGCCGCGCCCAGGGCAGTGATTGAGATCGACGAGGTGTTGCTGGCGAATATCACGTCATCTCCGCACAAACCGTCCAGTTCCCTGAATATGGCCGCTTTGGCGTCTAAATCCTCGTAAATCGCCTCTACCGCAAGCCCGCATTCGGCGGCGTCCCCGAGGCTGGTGGAAATCCTTATCCGGCCAAGGATATCTTCTTTCTCCGTCTCCGTGATCTTTTCCCTGGCCAGGAGCCTCGAGAGACTCTTGTCTATCGAGGCCAGTCCCCGTTCCACGAATTCTGTTTTGATATCGATCATGGTCACGGTGAAACCGTGTTGCGCGAAAACCTGGGCGATGCCGTTACCCATCGTTCCAGCGCCTATTACAGCGACCTTTTCTATCGCCATTTCAACTCTCCTCGCTAAGGCCCCGTGCGCCTCCGATATTAAAATTCGTCCCTTGTTTTAAAGCATCTCGACGCTCAGCGCGACCGCGTTGCCGCCGCCGAGACACAGTGTGGCAAGACCCTTTCTTCCACCCGTCTTTATCAATGCGTGAAGGAGGGTGACCAGCACTCTCGTTCCTGAACACCCGATCGGATGGCCCAGCGCGACGGCTCCGCCGTTGATATTGACCTTTTTCGCATTCATTCCGAGCTCCTTCATCACTGCGCACGGCTGCACGGCGAACGCTTCGTTGAGTTCGATGAGATCGAAATCCTCCAGTTTCATGTCGTATTTTTTCAGCAGTTTGGGGACCGCCACAGTGGGCGCCATCATGACGAGTTCGGGTACGAGCCCGCCCGTGGCATAACCGGTCACCCTTGCCATCGGTTTTACGCCCAATCTCCCTGCCGTGGCATCGGTCATCATGACCAGAGCCGCCGCGCCGTCGCTGATCTGCGAGGAATTCCCCGCAGTTATGACACCGTCTTTCTTGAAGACCGGTCTGAGTTTTGCCATCGATTCGATGCTCGCGTCCGCCCTCGGGCCCTCATCGGTGTCGAAGATCACAGGATCGCCCTTTTTCCGCGGTATAGTCACTGGGAATATCTCATCCTTGAATCTGCCCGTATTTATGGCCTCGAATGCTTTTCTGTGGCTGTTGAAGGAGTATTCGTCCATTTCCCCGCGCGACACCCCATACCTCTCCGAAGTGATCTCGCCCGTATTCCCCATATGGAAATCGTTGTAAGCGTCCCAGAGCCCGTCGTAAACCATGGTGTCGACGATCTTGCCGTCACCCAGCCTGTATCCCGTCCTCGCTTCGCGGAGGATAAATGGAGCGGTACTCATCGATTCCATCCCGCCCGCCACCACTATCTCCTCGTCTCCGGCCTTCAGCGCCTGCGCGCCCAGAACGACGGCCTTCAGGCCCGAACCGCACACCTTGTTTATCGTGAGCGCCGACACGGAGAAATCGAGCCCTGCGCCGAGAGCGGCCTGCCTGGCCGGATTCTGGCCCAGCCCGGCTGTCACCACACAGCCCATAATCACCTCGGTGACCATTTTGGGCTCGATGCCGGCTCTTTTCACGGCTTCCTTCACCGCCATGGCGCCGATTTCGGTCGCCTTGAGTGACGAAATTCCACCCTGGAATTTACCTATCGCTGTCCTGCACGCTCCGGCGATCACTATCTCGCTCATCAATCCATCCTCCTTCTTTCGCACATCGTTCTTACACGGTTTATAAATCACGCGGAAAAACGCCACATGTGGAACGGTCCCATTCGCCGGTTTCCCGCACGATTATTCCGGGTCGGAAAACCTGTTCCTGATGAAGGCCGCAATATCGCCCGTGTTGGTACCCGGACCGAATATCCTCGCTACCCCCATGCTTTCAAGCTTCTCGACGTCCTCGGCCGGTATTATACCTCCGCCGAATACGACGATATGATCGGCTCCCTTCTCTTTCAGCAGTTCCATGACTCTGGGAAACATCGTCATGTGCGCCCCCGAAAGGATACTGAGTCCGATGATGTCGACGTCTTCCTGCACGGCCGATTCGGCTATCATCTCCGGAGTCTGGTGAAGCCCCGTATAGATGATCTCCATGCCGGCATCCTTCAGGGCGTTGGCCACGACCTTGGCACCCCTGTCATGTCCGTCAAGTCCCGGCTTCGCGACCAGAACCCTGATCATCCTTGCCATGGATCAATCCTCCTTGTGACCGCCGCATTCCGGGGTTATTACAGGAACAACGGCTCGCGGTATTCACCGAAGATTTTCTTGAGCTCTCCGATGATCTCGCCCTCGGTACAGTAACATCTCGCGCAATCGAGTATCACGGGCATGAGGTTGTCATTCCCGGCGGCCGCCGCTCTTAGCCGCTCCAGCTCCCTGGCGGCCTTGTCGTTGTCGCGGGCCTCCCGGACCTTCCGCACGCTTTCTCTCTGATGTGTCTCGACCTGAGGGTCGATCTTCAGTAAAGGAATGTCAATCTGTTCGCCCTCGATCCCGAAGGCGTTCAATCCCACTATTATCTTCTTTCCCGCTTCGACTGCCTTCTGGTATTCGTAAGCCGCCCTTCCTATCTCCTTCTGGAAGAAACCCTGTTCGATGGCCTTTACGACTCCGCCCAGTTCTTCGATCCTTCGGAAGTACACCTCGGCCTTCTCCTCCATCTCCCTTGTTCTCGCTTCCATGAAATAACTCCCGGCGAGAGGATCGGCCGAATTGATAACCCCCGTCTCGCAGGCTATCATCTGCTGGGTTCTCAGAGCGATCATCACGGCTTTTTCCGAAGGAAGGGCGAGTGTCTCGTCCATGGAATTGGTGTGAAGCGACTGCGTGCCCCCCAGCACGGCCGACATGGCCTGGAAAGCGGTCCGCACGATGTTGTTCTCGGGTTGCTGCGCGGTCAGCGTGCATCCCGCAGTCTGCGTGTGGAACCGCAGAAGCAGGGAGCGTTCGTCCCTGGCTCCGTACTTTTCCTTCATTCTCTTCGCCCAGATCCTTCTGGCAGCCCTGTATTTTGCGATTTCCTCGAAGAAATCGAGGTGAGCGTTGAAAAAAAAGGAGAGTCTCGGCGCGAATACATCGACGTCCAGCCCGGCCGCAATGCCCGCTTCCACGTATGCGAAGCCGTCCGCCAGCGTGAAGGCAAGCTCCTGTGCAGCCGTGGAACCGGCTTCGCGAATGTGGTACCCCGATATGCTTATCGTATTCCACCTGGGTACATGGTCGGAACAGAACGCGAGGATATCGGTGATTATTCTCATCGAGGGTTCCGGCGGAAAAATCCACGATTTCTGGGCGATATATTCCTTCAGGATATCGTTCTGTATCGTGCCACCCATGCGATCGAACGGCGTTCCCTTCTTTTCTCCCGCGCAGAGGTAGAACGCGAGCAGAATTGAAGCCGGAGCGTTGATCGTCATCGAGGTCGTGATGCGGGAGAGGTCGATTCCTTCGAAAAGTATATCCATGTCCCTAAGGGAGTCTATCGCCACGCCGCATCTGCCGACTTCACCCTCCGACCTCCCGTGATCGGAATCGTATCCCATGATCGTGGGCATGTCGAAAGCCACGCTGATTCCGGTCTGTCCGTGTTCGAGAAGATAGTGATACCTTTCGTTGGTGTCGCGCGCCGTGCCGAATCCGGCGAACTGCCTCATGGTCCATAACCTTCCGCGGTACATCGTCGGATACACGCCCCTGGTGTAAGGGTACTGTCCCGGGAAACCCAGATCGTCCAGGTAATCCAGGTCCGCCGTATCCTCCGGTCCATAGAGAGGATCGACCGGCTCCCCCGAGACCGTCGTGAATTCCAGGTCCTGGACATCGCCGTCATCCAGCGCGTCATAATATTTTCCTTCGGCTTCCTCGAATCTCTTTCTGTCAGTCATGTTCATTCTCCATGCATCGGACCGTCGTCATTCCCGATGATCACCATGCCGTCAAGTTCGCGCACAAGCCTGTATGGCGACAACCTTCCCGCGTAGACATCCTCCATCCTCTCGGACAAAACCCTTCCGACCTTCCCGTTGTTCCTCAGTCTTCTTTCCATCCTGTCCATCAGCGCGTCGCGGACCCTGGAAAAGAGAATTTTTCTTCGCTTCAGGCTCATTAGATCGTTTTCCTCCAGAAATTTCCGGTGCCGCCGGATCAATCCGGCAAGATCGTCGATCCCGGTCTCTTCCTTTGCCGAGGTCAGCACGACGACCGGCCGCCATCCGCCCTCCGGCACATTCTTGAGCTTGATCGAATCCTCTATCTCCATCGCAGCCATCTCGGCGTCCCTGTGATCCGACTTGTTCATCACGAATATATCGCCTATCTCCATCAACCCGGCCTTCATGGCCTGTATGCCGTCGCCCGACTCCGGAACGAGAATAACGACGACCGTGTGCGCCTTTTCGGCTATCTCCAGTTCGGACTGGCCCACTCCGACGGTCTCTATCATAATCATATTCTTACCGAAGGCGTCCATCAGGTCGCAGACCTCGTCGGTGCATTTGGATATGCCGCCGAGACTGCCCCTGCTCGCCAGGCTCCTGACAAACACTTCAGGATCGTCCCAAAGAGGTTGCATCCGAATCCTGTCGCCGAGAAGAGCGCCGCCGCTGAAAGGACTCGTAGGATCTATCGCAATAATACCCAGCTTTCCCCCCTCTTTCCGAAACTTCACCGCGAGGCGGGATACGAGGCTGCTTTTGCCGGCTCCCGGCGGGCCTGTAAAGCCCACCCTGTAGGCATTCCTCGTCCCGCTGAATATGGCGTCAAAAACCTTCTCCGCGTCTTCCCCGCCGTTTTCAAGGATGGTTATCAACCGCGCCGCAGCTGCCACCCGTCCTTCACGGAATCTCGCGAGAAGTCCATCGATGTCGTACCTCGAAGACATGGATCAGTACTCTATCCCCTTCCTCATCTCAACGCCCTCGTTGTAATGATGCTTTATCTCAAGCATCTCGGTAACCGTATCGGCGAGAGCGATGAATCCTTCGGGGGCATAGCGCCCGGTTAGTATGACATCCAGTCCGGAGGGCCTGTTCTTTATGAATTCCACCACCTTCCCTTCCGGAATCAAACCGAAGGAAACGGCTACATTTATCTCGTCGAGGATCACCATTCCGGGATCCTCCTTTTCCACTATCTCCAGGACCCTGGCCCAGCCTTTTTGCGCCAGCTCCACATCCACCGGGTTCGGATTTTTCTGATCGACGAATTCATCCCTTCCGTGCTGTTCTATGGTCAGACCGTCCAATTTCCTGGAAGCGGCGATCTCTCCATACAACCTGCCCTTCATGAACTGTATCATGAACACCCTGGCCCCGTGCCCGACCGCTCGCATCGCCGCCCCAAGCGACGCCGTGGTCTTTCCTTTCCCGTTGCCGGTAAACAACATTACTATACCTTTCGCGTTCCCCATAATTCCACCTTCGCAAACGATCCCCACCCATGCCGGCCGGAAAGTCATCGTTCATCGGGAAAGAAGACGTTAAATCATTCGCGAGAATTTGTCAATTACCGGCTTGTCCGGTTTGCCCGGCCGCCTGCCCCTGAGCTCCGCTGTCATCCCCCGTAAGACCCTGCCGGGATGCCGGAAGAGAGATAAGAAAGGCCGTTTTTTCGCCCTTTACACTCGACACCGAGATATTGCCGCCATGGTCCTTTATTATCCGGTGCGCGAACGCAAGACCCAGGCCGGAACCTTTTTCCTTTGTGGTAAAAAACGGGGTGAATATTTTGGTCATCTGTTCCCGGCCGATACCTGTTCCATTATCGGATATCTCCAGAAAAACCTTCGTGTTATCCACCGAGGCCCATGTACGTACCCATATCGAACCTCCCCGCAGGACCGCTTCGATAGAGTTCTGGAACATATTCAGGAACACCTCCTGTATCTTGACATGGTCGACCGGGCACCTGGGCAATCCCTGGGCCAGACTCTTATAAAGATGGATTTCCTTTTCGGCGAATTCCATCTGGAGAAGATTCGTATTGTCCTCAAGTATCTGGTTGAGGTCTTCGTCTTCCAGCTTCAGTTCGCTCACGCTCGACTGCATGTTTTCGAGGTATTTCTCAAGACGGATCGTCTCGTTTATTATTATCTCCAGTTTTTTCCTGTCCCGATCGCTCAGATCCCCTGTTTTAAGCAGATTCATTGCGAATCCACCTATCGATACAAGAGGGTTCTTGATTTCATGAAGAACCGACGATGTGAGTTCTCCGGAGATTGCCAGCCTTTCGGCCTTCATCATCCTTTCCTCGTTCGCCTTGAGTTTTCTGTAAGTGGCCTTGAGGCTCTCGACATTAATCTTGAGCGATTCCTTTAATTGCGCCGCCCTAAGCGATGTGGTGGCATGACTTACAATCATTTCAAGAAGATGGGCGTCTTCAGGGGTCACCTCGTTGCCGGTGAATACGTTGTCCACTATTACAAGTCCCAGGCTGTCCTCGGCTGTCGCGATCGGGCATACGCAGAAATCCCGCAGGCCCAGGGCCTGTGCCACCTTCAGATCGTTGTCCGTCTGAAGGTCTCCCGATTTCACGAACCTGATCTCGTCCATTCCCTTGAAGATGATCCCGCTTTCCTCTTCTATGGGAATCGACAATCTGCATGTCGTTTTCGAAAGGGCGCTGTTCTTGAGATAGTGCAGTTTCTTTCCCTTGGCAACCAGCTTCTCAATCGAACTCGTCGTGTCCTTGTCGAGTATCTTCCATATACTGCCTGCCTCTTCGGCGTTGGAGGGACCCAGGGCATACTTGCCGCGGAGAATGTCGTACTCGGTACTGCGCAGAAAGACAAAAGCCCTGTTGAAACCAAGTCCTTCCCTCGCCGTTATAACGGTCAGGATTGCGAGGATTATATCCTCTTCCTTGTCGAGGTGTGAAATGATCTTGCTTACTTCGCTCAGAAGGTTCATCAGCTTGCTTCTGCGAATGACCTCCATGTAAAGGTCTTCCACCTTGCTTGAATATTTTGCGGAGCGTATGAGCGCATCCTCCAGCGTCTCAAGCAGGGTGATATCGGCCCATCTTCGGCCCTTTATCCTTTCCTTGAGCTGAATGAAAAACTCGCACTTGAAGCAACACTGGATCAGCTTCTCCTCTATGCGCGCGAATACCTTGTCCTTGCACCTGTGTCCCGTTATCTCCCAGCAGGGAACTCCGCTCTGCCCGTGAGCCTCACAGTCTTCCCTCGTGCAACCGAGATACTCCCAGCACCTGTTCAGCTTGTCCTCGTAATATTCATCGTCATTTGTTTCCATTGCGGATCAGACGCTATCACACAGTCATCATGCAAGTAAAGTCAAAATACCCTCATGTGCGCGCAGGAGGAATGCAGAGGATTGACGCAGACTGCATTTTCCCGGTTCCGAACAACGGACATCAGGCGGCGGGCCGTGATTTATGCTGTCGTTGTTATCCGGCAAACTGCCGCGGCATCGTCCACGAATCAGTTCATGTACCTGCTTTTTATGTGACTCCAGGAGACGTTTTCAGCCGACGTCACGCAGTCGTTGATAAGGCCCGGGGTGGGCACGCACCCGTTGCCCGGGGGATTGCAACTCCCCGGGCACTTGTTCCACGCGTCAAACTGCCTCCAGGTCTTCGGGTCGTCGGCGACCCGCCCCGTAGAACGGTCGTCCTCGGCCGCGTTGTCGCCGAAGTCGAGATAATCGACGACAAGGGTATCGTCTCCCTCCACATGGAAGAGGGATATCCTGTCCCCGGAGTTGTTCATGCTGAAACCGTATACGGCGAAACCGTTCGACTCCTCCCAGGCCCTCGAATCGCTTCCATAGACGACCGTGACCGCTCCGGGAGCGAGGGTTCCGAGGAAAGCGTATCTCCAGGAATATCCATCGACCCCGTCGCTGATCATGTAACCGGAAAGATCGACCGCCTTACTCCCGGTATTTATGATCTCCACCCACTCGTCGTCGCGGTAATTGTATTCGCCGTCTCCATCCCAGTCCCTTGCGGGATCGGCCATGAATTCGTTAAGAAGAATCTGGGCCTCGACCGGCGGATTGATAAAAAAGCAAGAAAACCATAGCAGAATCAAAGGAATGTAGTAACGGAATGAATTCCTCATCATCATCCTCCTCACTTCCCTGCGAAAACGTTCCGCGTTCCCGCATCCTGTACGGCCCGCCGCCGTAAGGTATTCCGTTGAGGTCGCGATGATACGATACAACCGCGCCGGAGTCCATAATTTTTTTCTTTTACGGGATACGATTTTAAATAAACCAAAAGAGCCGGCAGACCCGCTGCCGGCTCAGGCATGAAGATTTATCCATGTTCAACGATCGAGACTTTTTATGGCGCCCCAGCTGAAATCCTCGTTCGCGATGACACCGAGTTTCCCCACCTTGATCTGGAAGGCGAGCCTCGACTGTGTCGGGGGAGTGCCCGTCCACGTGAGAACGGCGTTCCCCTGGAAAACGAATCCGTCGTTGAGACTGGCCCCGCGTATCCAGAGGATATCGAGGCCAGACGTATCGTCCGCAACGGAATGATCGGTTACCCCGACCCCGTCTATGACAATTTCACCGACTTCCACGGACGTACCCGCATCGACCGCTCTCGTCCTTACGAATATCTGATCGAAATCGAAATAGGGTGTCGTGTACTCGAGTGTCTGTCCACCGAGTGAAAAGGACACGAGACCCGTGGAGCGCACGAACGACACCGTGAACGGTTCCACGATCCCGCTTTGCCAGTTGTAATTCGCCGTCTGCACCGGCGCTCCCGTGTCGTTTCCCACGTCGAGTTCGAATGTCGCGTACCCTCCCCGATCTCCAATTCTCCCCTCCGCGACAAAAAGGGTGTCGCTGAGGTAATAAAGCATCTCGGCGTCAGTCGCTATATGCTCCGTGACGATCTCGGCCGAAACCGTCGAAAACAGGAACACGACAAAAGCTGCAGAAATAAATACTTTAGCAGAACTCATAATTCCCCTCCGTTGCGCACGTGGTTTTTTCGCACGTGTAAAATGATAAATAACCAGTCTGTTGAACATACCACTTCATCCTGATTATTGATGGTATTGTACCATATATTCCGTTTATTTTCAACGATTAATCCATGACGAGCATGATACTGACAAGATGTAAACGGATATCCCTCGAACCGGAGGGAACCGAGTCAGAGCTTTCTTGAGAGCAGTTCGTTGACCGCGTGCGGATCGGCCCTTCCTCCGCTTTTCTTCATTACCTCTCCCACGAGGAACCCTATCAGTTTCCCTTCCCCCCTCCTGTACCTCTCCACCACGGGCGCGTTTTCCCGCAGTACCTCCGAGACGTATTCTTCCAGTTTTTCAGGCGCGCTTATCTGTTCCAATCCGAGCCTTTTCATCCCCTCCGCCGCCGCGCACCCCGTCGCCGACATCTCCAGGAACACTTCCCTTCCGGCCCTGCCGCTTATTGTGCCATCCTTTACAAGGATGACGAGCTCCGCCAGCGATTCAGGGGCGACAGGAAACCGGGCCATGGTCACACCGGTCCTCTTCATTTCGCCCAGCACTTCCCTCATTACCCAGTTGCATACGGTTTTCGGGTCCTGTGCCAGTGCGGCCGCCCTCTCGAAATAATCGGCGACGCCCTTCTCAGACGTCAGAACATCGGAATCATATGCGGAAAGACCGTATTCCTCCTGAAACCTCATTTTCTTTGGATCTGGCAACTCCGGCATCCGTTTGGCGGCGTCCTCGACAAGGGTCTCGTCCAGCACAAGGGGCAGAAGATCCGGTTCGGGAAAATACCTGTAATCGTAGGCCTCCTCCTTTCCCCGCATCGCGACAAGACGCTTGCCGGAGGCATCCCACAGATTTGTCACCTGGATCACCTTGCGCCCGGAAGAGAGCAGTTCCTTCTGCCTTTCGATCTCGAATTCAATTCCGGCCTCGATCGCCCTGAAAGAATTGAGGTTCTTGATCTCCGTTCTCGTCCCGTAGGATGCCGAGCCTTCGGTCCTGATGGAAACATTGACGTCGCAGCGCATAGAACCCTCCTCCATGTTTCCATCGCATATCCCGAGATATCTCATGATCTGCCTGAGCCCGATCATGAAATCCGCGGCTTCCTTTCCCGAGCGAAGGTCGGGTCTCGTCACTATCTCCGCCAGCGGTATTCCGCACCGGTTGAAATCGACGAGGCTGGCGCCGTTATCGTCGTGGATCAATTTTGCGGCATCCTCTTCAAGATGTATCCTTTCGATCCCGACACGCCGTCCATTCTCGCCGATGATCGCGGTTCCATTTGTACAAAGGGGGTTTTCATACATCGATATCTGGTAATTTTTAGGACAATCCGGGTAAAAATAGTTTTTCCTGGCGAAAACGCTGCGATTAGAGATGGAGCAGCCGAAAGCCAGCCCGAGGAGAACCGCCATGCCCGCGGCCTCTCGGTTCAGCACGGGCAGGGAACCCGGAAGGCCCAGGCATACCGGGCAGACAAGGGTATTCGGTTCGGCTCCATAGGACGACGGGCATCCGCAGAACAGCTTGGTCCGCGTAAGAAGTTGCGCGTGGACTTCGAGCCCCACGACAGTCTCATAGACCGCTTTGCCTGTTATCACGTCAGACTCCCCATCTGCGAGGATCGGGAAGGCACCTTTCCCTGAATCGGCAGTTCTTTTCCAGCGCTCCGGCTGCGCCCAGAAGCAGGGCTTCCCTCCCGGCCCCTGCGATCAGCTGCATGCCGATGGGAAGACCTTCCCGCGACAATCCCGCAGGTATGGAAATCGCCGGTATTCCCGCGATGTTCGCGCCCGTCGTAAAGATGTCGGACATGTACATGGCTACCGGATCATCCACTTTCTCGCCTATGCCGAAAGCCGGTGTCGGGGTCGTGGGCATTGCTATTATATCGATTTCATCGAAAACATCCTGGAAACGCGCCCGTATCATCTTCCTGACATTTTGAGCTTTAAGGTAATATGCGTCGTAATATCCCGACGAAAGCACATATGTACCGAGCAGGATCCGTCTTTTGACCTCCTCGCCGAACCCTTCCCCTCTCGACGCCCTGTACATCCCGGAAAGTGTCGCCGCTTCCGCCCTGTAGCCGTATTTTACCCCGTCAAACCTCGCCAGGTTCGACGAGGCTTCGGCATTTGCGAGAACGTAGTAGCACGCCATCGAAACATCCATGTCCGGGAGTTCAACCTGTGAGACTCGCGCACCGGACGTCTCCAGAAATTTCACCGTGTCATCCATCGAATGCCTCACGTCTTCATCCATGCCCCACCCCGACATTCCCGCGGGTATCGCCACTTTCAGCCCTGCGATGCCCTTATCGATGGATCCGAGCATGTCATTGCCATTCCCCGGAAGTGTGGTGGAATCCATGGCGTCATGCCCCGAGATCACTTTCATGACTATCGCGCAGTCCATGACGTCGCGCGTCACTGGCCCGATCTGGTCGAAGCTGCTGGCAAAAGCGACCAGGCCGTACCGCGATACCCTTCCATAACTCCCTTTCATCCCGACCACGCCGCAAAAGGCGGCCGGCTGCCGTATGGAACCGCCCGTATCCGAACCGAGCGCGACAGGAACCATCCCCGCCGCCACCGCGGCAGCCGAACCTCCGCTCGATCCGCCGGGAGTGCAGTCGGTATTCCAGGGATTCCGGGTTATCTTAAAGGCGGAATTCTCGGTCGAAGAACCCATGGCGAATTCGTCGAGGTTCGTCTTTCCCATCAGAACAGCTCCGGCATCGAGGAGCCTGCTGACTGCCGTGGCATCGTAGGGCGGTGTATAACCGGCGAGAATCTTCGACGCGCACGTCGTATGAAGATGTGATGTGCAAATATTATCCTTTATCGCGACCGGCACTCCGTAGAGCGGATATTCCTTCGGATCGAGCCTCTCGAGCCGTTTCGCCCTTTCGATGGCCTGGTCGGGCGATGTCTCTATGAAAGCCCTAACGGCACCTTCCTTCGAATCTATCTCGTCGAGATACGCCCGTACGACCTCCACCGGACCGACCGTTCCACGCGCGAACATCTCCTGCAGCCGGCTTATTGAATAAGATGTCAAAGGCTGCATCCCTGCCGTCTCCTTGGTCCCCGCAAATTACGTCATCTCCCCGTCAATCACGGGTGGGATCCTGAAGTGTCCCCTGTGGCTGTCTGGAGCCTGTTCGAGCACAACGTCCCTTTCGAGACAAGCCGACGGAATATCTTCACGCAAACGTGTCCCCATGCCGCCCTGCTCCACCCGTTCCTGCCCGCCCGTGGTCAACGTATCCTGAAGCTTTTCGACAAACCCGATTATCCTCGACATATCCAGGACGAGCCTCTCCCTTGAATCCGGATCGATATCGATATTCGCCAGCTTCTCCAGATGCTCCATATCCTCGTCGGAAAATTTCATTTGGCCGCTCCATGCCTGATATCGATGCCCGTACGGGAACGCTCAGAAACTAGCAGCCCGGGGCCCTTCCTGTCAACAATCCTCATCCTTCTCCTCCCTCCCCTTAAACGACCGTTGTTGACCGTCTCTCCAATCTGTTATAGGATGTGCCGGATCATGATTGCTCTGGAGGTGACGTTGTTTAAAATGAATCCGGCGGCAGGCGGAAACCTGCCATTGCCGCATGGCCGGCTTCGGAGGAAATCGGTTACTCTGCTTCTCGTGATTTCAGCGATGCTCTCGCTTTTAGGAGAATCATCCGCCTCCGATAAAAGTTACGACCACCCGGAGATCGGGATAATATTCCGTTTCCAGCCCGATGGAAGCGCCGTTGTCGAGGAGACCCGCGCTTTCAGATTCGACGGCAGTTTCTCATGGGCACAGCTCGAAAAGAGCACCCGCGGAGAGTACGGGCTGTACGGGATAGATTTCATGGGCGTGAAAGATGCCGATACCGGGGAGGACTTGCGATTTGAAAAAAGCGACGGCGAAAGTTCCGAGATACTAAAATGGTACTATTCGGCGGAGAATGAGACGAAACGGTTCATTATACGTTACTCGATATCAGGCGCCGTACAGAGGTACGCGGACGCCGCGCAATTCTACTGGAAGGCCATAGAGGACGATCACGAAAGGATAGGGAGCGTCCATATCGAGATCGTCCCGCCGTCCCCGAGTCCTGAATTGTTCAAGGTCTTCGTCCACGGTACCGCCAGACCGGGATCGCTGGATATAAGCGAGGACTGCTCCATCGCCAGGGTGCGCCAGGATTCGATAAGAAAAAACACTTTTCTCGAGTTGCGCGTCCTGCTGGACCCCGCCTTGTTCCCCGAATCACCCGCGACGAGCGGGGAATCGCATTCCAGCCTCCTTGAGGATGAACGCCGTATAACCGAGACATGGCGGGAAAACGAGACGAAACGCGTTGAGCGCGCCTCCCGAAGGGCCCGCGACCTGAAGATCGCCTTTATCGGCGCGATCGTCTTCATGTTGGGATTCGCGCTTTTCTACAAATGGTATTTCGGAAAATTCGGGCGCGAATACCGGACCGATTACGGAAACATTTACGAGCGGCAGCCGCCGCGCGCCATCCCTCCCTCCGTTCTGCCGGCAATCCTCACACAGAGCGGCGTCCGGATCAACGAAATGTCGAAGAGTTTCACGGCCGCTCTTATCGATTGCGCCAGGTTCGGTTACCTGGAAATAAGCGAAATCGAAGAAAAAACGCTCGTTTTCAAAAACAAGATTCTCCATTACGATTTGACCGATAAGGGAAAATCCCTCCTTGGAGGAATGGAAACAACGGGGAAAAGGGGGGAGCGGCCCCTCACGGATTTCGAAAAGGACGTGCTGAACGTCGTTTTCCGGGAGGCCGGAAACGGCGCCTCCGTTTCGAGCGGCGAAATAGAAAAGTGGGCTGCGAAGACTTCGGGAACGAAAACGAAGTACCTCGGTTTCATGGAATCCCGGGCCAGGGAATTGCGAAAGGGTTTCGAAAAGGAACACTTCAAGATAGACGACCCCGTCAGTGAAAAGGCCAAAAGGGAATTTATCTTCATTTCTCTTGTTTCGGCCGCTGCATTCACGATGGCTACGTTTGCCCTGACAAGCCACCCGGTCTCTTTTCTTTTCGGCATTCTCTTTTTAACGGCCGGGATAATCATGTCCATACCGCTCGCCCGGCGGACCCGCGAAGCTTCCATGGAGTACAGACGGTGGATGGCCTTTAAGAAATTCATGAGCGACTTTTCCGCGATGAAGGACGCGGGACCTTCGCTTATTTCCATGTGGGAAGAGTATCTGGTATACGCCGTCGCCCTCGGCGTCGCCGACAAGCTTCTTTCCAACCTGAAGCTATTTGCCCGGGAATACAATACCGCCATTCCGGCCCCACTGTGGTTCCATCCCCTGGCGGGATCCGCCGCCACCGATGCATTTAATCCGGGCGGGATCGATTCCATTGACGCTTTGAACCACTCATTAGAAAATCTTCAGAGTCTTTCCAGGGCCCTTTCCACCTCCAGTTCTTCGGGAGGCGGATTCAGCGGAGGGGGAGGGGGAGGAGGAGGAGGAGGATCGAGCAGCGCGGGCTAGAGGTGTCACTTCGCCGGAACGATCCGGAAAGTTTCAAGAACAAGACTTCAAAAGGCGGTTTACCGTGAATTTATCCGGCGTTTTTCTTTTAATGGTTGTCCTTGCCGTTCTGTTCTGGTGCGTGATCTCCTACAACCGTTTCGTCATCATGCGAAACAGATGCATTAACGCGCGCGCACAGGTA
>JBFYZH010000028.1:0-6872 GCA_041309605.1 Candidatus Krumholzibacteriota bacterium | reverse complement strand
TTCGGTCGGAGAAGCGTATGTAATCTGCAGAAAATTGGTCGAACGGAAATCGTCCACCCACATGAGATCCCTCTGGAATACGACCGGGATCACGGTCACCTCGACGCTTCCGAAGGTCGATATTCCAAGGTTGTCCGTCGTTTCGACGTACAGGGTGTGCGTTCCCGAATAGAATGTTTTAGGCTCCGCGGATTTGACAGTTGGGTTCGGAAGGACTTCCCACTGCGAAGGATCATTGAAATCGGATATGTCCCAACCGTACCGGTAGGTGGAAACCAGCGAGCCATATGTGCTGGCATCGGCTTCCCACGAGAAGTTCATCTCGAATCCGGGGGGGACGTCGACCGTGCGGGGATCGAGATCGTACCCTAAATAGGAATAATGGCCGAGAAATTGTTCGTAGATATCCAGGCGCGGGCCGGTCGGGGTCCTTGCCATGAAGGTCCGGACGTTCGTTCTGACATCGAACACGGAGGAGATCGCACCGGCGTCATCCTTTGCCTGTACCGCGAATATATATGTTCTGCCGGTCGACACCAGTTCATCGTCGCCGATGATAGTGGTCAGCCCGGAATCGCCGGGGGTATCGAGCGCCCTCCATTTCGACCAGAGATGTTCGAAGTTTTCCGGCCACACGTTAAGGTCCCGCACGACCGAGGCGTGGAAAGGGGTGAGCAGGAACCTCGTCGAATCGACGTTCTGGTAGCGCCAGGGGCTGTCGATGGGATCCTTGCCGTACCATCTGAAACGCACTATCGGGCCCAGGTTCTGGGCATTTCCGTCGGGATTGTTGCAGGCGGGCTCCGTGATGAAGATGTGCGGCGCCAGGGTCCAGGCCGTGAAGGAGCGGTAGTCCGTTTCCGAGACGGCCCCCCTGTCGTCCACCGCCCTGATGAATAATGTATGCACCTTTTTATAGATGGCGTAAAGACTCGAATTGATGGTGACGGTCGTGTCGTATTCGTCGGCCCTTGTGAAGAACATCGAATCCGTGGCGTTGGTGCGCGTCCATTTGTCGCCGCCTGTAGTATCGGCCGGATCGAATCCGACGGGTCTGCCCGGGACCAGGGCGATTTCGTAATGATCGATTGTTCCATCCAGGTCGTCTCCAAGCCAGAAAAAATGGACATGGTACTCGATGGAATCCCCCTCCGTAGGACCGTTCGTCAGCTCCACCACGGGCGGAACGTTTTCGGTCAACTCTCCCGTAAATGGTCCGTTCTCCGTACAGCCCGCCGCCAGCGCGAACGCTGCCACGGCCGGCAGGAACAGTGATCGCCTGATATGGGGGGAAAGCCTGTCGCCGTAAATCTTTCTCATATCTTTGTATACCTCACCGGATGATTACGAATTTTCCTATAGTCCTCTCGAAACGGCCGTCCTGAGGTTCCACGGCGAAAATATACACTCCGCTTCCCACATCCTGCCCGTTCCGTGAAACGAGGTTCCATTCGACGGTGCCGTTTCCCTCGCCGCCGTCATGATCGATCTTCTGAACGAGATCGCCGGCGATTGTGAATATCCTTATAACGGACCTGCACTTCGGAAGGTTTCTCAGTTCGACCTTCAGCCCCGAGGCGTCATCGTTCGTGGGGCCGAGCGTCCAGGGAGCCATGCTTTCGGTCGTGACCGGATTGGGAACGGCGTATACCATGGCTTTATTATACGACCCCGCTTCCTGTGCCTTCGACAACGCCTGCGTGTAGACGAAATTTGCCGAGGGAGAATTGAATCTTCCAAGGCCCGACGGCTTCGATCCCGAGTATTGATGGTCGTAGGCCACGACCGAATAGAAATATGGAAGCCCGTTCTTGGCCGATTCGTCGACGAATTTATAATACTTTTTACCGCCCTCGAGTTCGAGGTTGTGCCTGGCGATAGTCTCGATTGTGTCGCACATTTCCCTGGTCAGTCCGGGAGGGCATGCGGGGGTTTCTATTGGAGAATAGTACAGGGACTCCTCGAAGGCCGTGATCAAGGTTTCCCGTTCGGGTACGTTTTGAAGCGGAGAATATTCCCAGCCGCCCGACTCGAAGGGCAGCTTGAAATCGACATCGGGGTTTATCCCGTTGATCAGGTCCCTGGTCTCGATGAGCGACCACAGATCGGAACCGGGGCCGTCGGCAATGCTGCTTCCGAGCGGTCTGTGCCAATCGTCCGCCCTGTAAATCTGGTACCCTTCGAAATCATTGAGCCCTGACAATATATCGGGGGTGGTTTCGCTGAGATTGTCCCAGAACACGCTCACGCAATGGTCTCCCGGGACGACACGCATATTGGGCGCGGGGGGAGCCCCTCCGGTTATCCAGTGCAGGTTGTGCTCCTGGCCGTTGAGCCCGGTCGCGTAATAGTTTATGTCCACTCCCAGCGGCTTGTAGCAGTTATCATCGTTCAAATCCATCATTTCATAAAAGCAATCGATATTGGACCAGATCGTATCGCCTCTTATGACGTTAATCTTTTCCAGGATGTCGTCGCAGTAATCCGGATCATAATCCTTCAAAGGACCCGGCACGGGCGTTTCCCGGCGATCGATGCCGGTTTTGGGTTTTCCGTCGAGGTCGTACCAGACGCCGTTATAGATAAGTTGCGCTACGGCGGTGTGGTCGAGCATATCCTCGAAATCGCTGCCGGCGACATACGCCACGCTCACGTCGATCGACATTCCGTGCATGAGGTAATTAAAAGGCCCTGCGCTGAGAAGGATCCTGTAGTCACCTGGGATGTTCGTATCGGGGTCGTGCTCACTGGAAGATATGACATTGTAACGTTCGAAGTCGTTGGTGGCGTCTCCGCCGCTCATAAAGGGCTGGAGTCCGCGGAAAACCTGGAAGGAGGCGAGGCCGAGATATGGAAACGGCGGCGCGTACGATCCGTCGCCGGATTGAGTATGCCCGAGCAGCGCAATTCCGAAATAACCCGGCGTCCGGCCTTCGTCACCGTCCGCGTCGTAAACGTAGGCGATTCTGATGCTGACCGGGTACTCGGCGTTTCCCTTCGGAGCGCACCATCTCCCCTCCCAGAAGCCGACCTGGTCGTCCACGTGGTATGTTCCCCGGTCTCTCGGGCCGGCGTCGAGATCCGCGTAAATCCCGATGTATACATCGCTGAGATAACTAATACCCAAATTTGTCACGGTATACTTGACTCCGACAAAATCGTTGAAAACATCCTCCCCCCACTGGTAACTTTCCTGGTGAATATCTATAAACATCGGGGAATGCTGCGGCCAAAGAAGTGTAGATGTTGGCTGGTAATCGCCGTACCGGCAGGAAAACATCTGGTTCCCTATGGCGGCGAAATCCTCATCGATACGCCCGTCTCTGTCGTCGTCGTACCCATTGAGCGGGTCCTCGTCGACCCTGCCGTCGAGATCATCATCCGCCGGGCGGGGGAGATGACCTCCCCGGAGGTCTCCCTCGTACGATCGGTAAATCGTGTTTATTTCGTCCATCGGAGGGCGGAATTCGTCCTCGGGGTACCCGGTCGAGACGCAGGGGATGCCGTTTTTCAGGGCTCCCACCCAGAGTCCCGCCGCATAGAGATACTCAACACTGGAACCGGCCGGATATTGAGCGGAGGGGTAATCTCCCATCCTGTAATTGCTCATCGGCATGGAGCCGACGATGCCCCAGTTGGTGATGTTCATTTGCAACTCGCCCACGTTGTGGACGAATTCTCCATTCACCTCCGGAATATACTCGATCGGACGGGATTTGTCGAAAACCGGATTGTCCCGGTTCGAAGCTGTCGGGTGAGATGCAGGGAAGGCAAGCAGGACAAGCACACACGCGGAAACACAGCCGAGGCCACATAGCCGGTTCCAGATTCGTTCCATTAAATTTTCTCCATTTGCCCACGGTTCCGGAAATTTCCCCGGGCCGGCGGTCATGTTTCCGGGGACATCCAGCTACTACAATATATTATAGTGCTTAAGCTTATTTCAATACTTTTGTCGATGAAGTAAAAAATATTTTTTCGCCTTTTAATACCGGTTGGAAGGCCGGTTGGAAGGCATGTCCCGCAAGGCGCTATTGCAATATCCCGGTTTCTGAGCGATTATTGGATGTAACCTGCGGTTCCGTGGCGACGTATTTCAGACGGGCAAAAGGAGGGACGGCGAGAGGGAAGGTGCCGTGTCGATGGCGGATCAGGAGCATAAAGCGGTTCTTGACGGCGGAGTGGCTGCCTGGAACAAATGGCGACAGGAGAATCCCGGGGCCAGGCCCGACCTGTCGTTTTCGAACATCAAAGTCAGGAGGCTGGCGGGGATCAATCTTCGCGGGGCGGACCTGCGCGGGGCGATGCTGCCTGGCGCCGACCTCAGAGGCGCCAACCTCGAAAATACCGACCTGACGGGCGCGGATCTTATGGAGGCGGACCTGCGTAACGCGTGGTTGGGGGGGGCCGATCTTCGTAGAGCGAACATGATGGGGGCCGACCTTAGAAAGGCCGACCTGACAGGTGTGAATCTCGAAGACGCGATCCTTTACAGGGCGGATCTCGAAGGTTCGGAGTGTGCCGCGAATGCGCTGTGGCTCCAGACACTTCTGAATTTCGCGAACGGGCTGATCTCGATAGACTGCGGGGAGGAAGCCTTCGATTTCGACGACCTGGAGGGAGCCCTGATCCGCAGTTCCCATGTCTCGACGAAAACAAGCAGGCTGCAGGTCGATCTTGCCGATCCGGTCTCGGTGAGGGCGAGCCAGGAGATACTCGGCGCCCTTAACAGGCTTTACGGCGCGGTTTCGGACCAGGATCTTCCCGGGCCTATCATACAGATCGGCGTTCCGGACAGGCCGGGCGGCCGGGCGGGGGTGTGACGGGGGATGAACAGAATATCTTTCAGCGGCTCGAGCGAGGTGATAAGGGATTTCGTCGACCGTTTCCTGGAATCGGCGGGGACGAGGTTCGATCCGCTGCAGGAGACGATCGATAAGTACCGGGATACCCTTCTGGAGATAGCCTCGCAAAAAAGGATCGATCTGAGACAACTCGAAAAGGTCGTCGATTTTCTGGTCGCCTGCGACATGCCCGAAGACGAAATAGAACGATTTTTCAGCAGTAATGACGGCAGGCTTGAGAACCTCGCCTGCGACGCCGGCATACTTGAATCGTATATCGAGGATGGGACTATCGAAAATTTCAGTATCCTGGATGAGTCCCTGTGATCATTCGCTTTCGGCCAGAGGGGCGAATCTCTGCATGCGGTGGTTGCCTGCATCGGTCACAAAGAGGTCTCCATCCGCCGAGAAAACGATGCCGTACGGGCCGTCGAATCCGCCGTCACCCGAGCCGCGGAACCCCAGCGTTGACAGGGGGGTTCCCCAGGCAGTGAAGATCTGTACGCGGTCGTTGCCGTAATCGACAACGTAAATCCTTCCGTCCACTCCGGCGGCAAGATCCACGGGGCAATCGAAAAGACCTTCGGCCGATCCGGACCGGCCCCACCCTGAAATGTACGCGCCGTCCGAATCGAACTTCTGGATGCGATGGTTGTAGCACTCCGAAACATAGACGCAACCGTCGCCGTCGCACGTTATGCCCATGGGCCCGTTGAAAAGGCCTTCGCCATTTCCCTGGCCGCCCCATCCCAGAATGAAGACGCCTTCGGCTGTGAACTTCTGCACCATGTTCGCGAAGCTGTCGCAGACGTAGATGTGGCCGTCGGGGGAGAATGCCACATCCTGTGGATCGGCGAACTGCCCGGGGCCGTTCCCGTACGATCCCCACTGCGACACGAAGGCGCCGTCCGGGCTGAATCTCTGTATCCTGTGATTCCCGCTGTCGGCGATGTAAACGTCCCCGTCGGGGCCGCAGGCGATTCCCGCCGGGAAACTCATCCGGCCGGTTTCGGCGCCGAACGAGCCCCAGGAGGAGATGAAAACGCCGTCCGGAGAAAACCTTTTTATGCTGTGGCAGTTTTTATCGCTTACGTAGATCGACCCGTCGATTCCCGCCGTTACGCCGGACGGGTTGAGGAAGTTTTCCTCTTCCGTGCCTTCCCCGCCCCACGAGAGTACGAAAATGAAATCGTCAGTGCGGTAGGGGCCGTACCGCAGCTCGGCCGTGATATCGCCGCCAGACTTCTCGAACCTCGTGATGCCGCCGCCAAGGATGCCCGGGTTGAAAACAAACGAAGCCGATCTTATCGCGGACAGCGCCCACCGCCACTCGGGAGGGATCCCGGTCGCCGAGTTCGCCTCAATCGAGGAGGAAAACCGTATCGAAAGGTTCTCTTCGCCGTCAAATGACACGCGGATCACCGGTTCGATCGTGACGGTCACCGCTCCGTCCGCGTAGGATTCGCAGGCCATATCGCTGCAATCGTGATCGAAGGCGGTCATGTCGATGTCCGCCCATTGGCCGTCCTGGTACCTTGCTCCATACAGCACCAGGCCCGACGAGACGCAGCTGTACGCACAGTCGTCGAAGAAACGGCCCTCCATCGCCACTTTTGCCTTGAGATCCAATTCGATATCGACGACGAGGGGAACGGCATCGAACTGGAGTTCCATCCTGCGGCGCAGAGATACGAGGTCGATCACGCCTGATCGATCGAACGCGCCCGGGAGATCGGCGCTCACCTCCAGATCGAATACGGCCGGCCCGGAGGCGGTCACTTCGAATTCGGTTATGGATCGTCCCTGTATGGCCAGCGAGATGTCGACGGACGGGTTGAATTCAACAAAGCCCGAGACCAGGCGCACTTCCCCCTCTTCCGGACTCTCTCCGGGATAAAACGAGAGGCCTGAAAGGTCGATGCGCCCGCCCGTACCCTGACCGGCCTGCAGGGATGCCTCGACCTTTCCCCTCCTGACGACGTCGGTCAGGACCGCGGGAGAGGTCTGCAGTATCAACTTGTAGCCATC
>JBFYZH010000027.1:0-13948 GCA_041309605.1 Candidatus Krumholzibacteriota bacterium | reverse complement strand
TCGGCATAGCTCAGGGGGGGAACCCGCCGATCCGCCTCATTCGAACCTCTTACAATAAGGTTGACAAAAGGGCCATTCCTTAATACCATGCGTCTGCTTGCTCCAACTGCCGCCCCTCTCCCGGAGAGTGCGGCCGGTTTCGATTTATTGTCCGATTGAAAGGACGTCCGGCGGGTTCGGATCGAGTTGGAGGAAACCCGCTTTTTCGCCACCGCCGCAACTTGTCATCGAGGTTGAAAACGTCATGAAATTAAAAACTCGCGGAGCCGTTTCGTTTCTCGCTTGCGCCTTCATTCTGGCGATCTCATCGGGGTGCGACAGTCTGTTCTTCCTGGACGGAGATTCCGATACGGGAATCAGCCCGAAGGGAGGATACTTCTATCTGATCGACACCGGCGCGCATTGCATACGGATGCTCGATCCACAGCTCAACGTGGTGCAGTCGTGGAACACGGCGGAGATCAGCAGGTACGACGAAGTAAGGGGCATCGCGTTCGACGGGTCGAATTTCTGGCTTTCAGTGGCGACGGATCAGGACTCGATATACAAAGTCGCCGCGTTTAAAGACACCCTCGTGGTCCTGGCGGCCTTCGAAGCGCCGCCCGAGGGAAGAGGCGTGGTCCGCGACCTCGCGTGGGACGGCTCATATCTGTGGGCGTTGAACAGCGGGTCTGAAACCGATTCCATCCAGGCGAGGCTCTACAAGATCAACCCGACGACCTTCCAGATCCTCGGCGAATATGATCTCCCAACCGCCGAGCCACGCGCTCTGATTTACATCGACTCCAACGCCAACGTGTACGGTTACGGGCCGACGGAAGGATTCTACTATACCGACACCGGGACGAACTTCATCTACTTCTACAACGCGGTCAAAAGGGTGGGCACTCAGTACCTGGCCGCACCCGAACCCCCGCAGGGTGTCTCATATACATCCCCGGCCGGCCTGGCGTGGGACGGCCAGGATTTCTGGATCGTCAATACGAGCAGCCTGATGGATCATCTCTTCAGAATCGATTATATCGGCAACGTTAAGGCCGGCGTCGAGCTTCCCTTCAGGGAGCCGGGGCCTGTCGCGTGGAGTCTTTCAGATCCCCGGCTGGCGACTCCCGCGGTCTACGCGGCGGTGCCAAACGTCGGAACCCCCGGGAGCACCAAGCCAGTCACCATATCGGGGGCATGGTTCCTCCCCGGAGACGGCCTGCGGGTGGAATTCGGACCGGGTATCACGGTTATCGATGATTCAACGGCCTATGTGAGCGACGTGGAGCTCCGCACCGTCATCGAGATAGAAGCCGGCGCGGAACTCGGCACAAGGGATGTCTCCGTCACGAATCCGACGGGAAAAACGGGCGTAGGACACGGTATCTTCACGGTCGCCTCGTACGATCCGAACGACGGACATGTCTGGATGGCGGACCAGAGCAACGGCATTATCTCCAAGATCAGGGTTTCCGACGGAGAAATGGTTCAGCAGTGGGACGTCGGCGTTTTCACCGGCAGCAATTCGGTACAAGGTCTCGCCTTCGACGGAGAACATATCTGGTTAAGCATGGGCGGAGACGAGGACCAGATATTCGAGCTCAACACCGACGCAGCGGATCTCTCCATCATCTCCGCAATCCCAGCCCCGCCGGGAGTCCCGGACGGGGTCGTCAGGGACATAGCTTTCGATGACGACGGATTCCTGTGGGCGCTGAACAGCGACGCCACAGACGGGATCCACAATCTTTACAAGCTGGACAAGACGGATGGCTCGATTCTTCAGACAATCGGACTCCCCGGCACAGGCACTAGAGGCGTCACCTTCGCGCAGGGCCGGATCTACATCGACGAATTCAGCCTCGACAATATCTATGTCTACGACTTCGAATCCGAAACATGGAGCGTTGTGTTCGCCATGCCCTCTCCGCCCGGCGGCGGAACCGGCAATCGGTACTCCACCGGGATGGCGTGGGACGGGTTCAACCTGTGGATAGCGAACAGCACATACGAGTTCGATTACCTCATACAGACAACCATTGCGGGACAGGTTCTCAAAACGATAACCTCTCCGAACATTGGGGACGCCCAGATAACCGGCCTGACTTTTACGGTGGAATGATCGGAATCGGGAGGAGACAGTGGGAATGAAAATCGAGAGACACCTGATGCTGGTGCTGATGCTGGCTGCCTGCCTCATCGGCCAGAATGGGACTTTGCGCGCGCAGGAGCTCAGCGCGGACTTCCGCTTCCGCTTCTACAACGACCAATACCTCAATGCGAGGGACGATCGTGGCACGGAAAACTACATCCGCTATCTTGCCCGTATCAGGGCGAAATGGGACGCGAGCGCGCACGCGTCCTTCTACAACGAACTCATTACCTTCACCGAGGCAAATCCCCTGACCCCGGTTCGGGGCATCGCGGCGACTGGAAATGTCCATTACGGCATAAGTCAGGTATTCGCGCAGCTGACCTACCCGGACGTCCTGTTCTTCGACATACTCCGTTTCAGGATCGGAAGACAGCAGTTCCCGATCGGAAAGGGGCTTTCGCTGGGCGAATCCTACTATTTTACGGACAAGTTCGACGGCGCGAGGCTTGATCTCTCCTATCGTTCGTATAATATGTCGCTATTCGCGGCGATTACCGGGGTGAATGTGTCCGAGTCGGGTCTCTATCCCGAACCCGGATCCGACCAGATCTACGCCGCACGTCTTTCGAAGCGCTTAAAGAAACACGATCTTATGCTTTATGCCATATACGAGAAACCACGAAATGACTTCAACGACAGCTATATCGCCGGGACCGGATTCGCCGCCGACTGGCTCGATGGAAGACTCGATTACTACTTTGAAGGCGCCTGGCAGAATTACAACACCCTCCAAGGCCTCCCCGAGAAGAGCGGCATCGGCTACATGGCGGGGATCGGGTACCGATGGTCGTGGAAGTACCTCCGGAGCATCAAGGTCGAGACTCAGTACGCGGCCTACCAGGGGGACGATGCGGACACGCCGGAGACGGAGATGTTCAGTCCGTTGTATCCCAGTTTCTTCTGGGGCGACAGGAACGGATACGTCAACGGCGCCATCGGCGGGGATTATCCCTACGACGGAAGAAATGCGGAAGGAAGCAGAATATGGTACACCCGCTGCTACTTCAGGCCCGCCATCCTGCCCGATTTGAGGCTCCAGTTCCAGTACATCAAAATTTCGGAATATGTGAATCGGGACGGCTACAACATCTTCGATGACGAGTTCGCCATCAAGGCGTACTACGATCTCTCGAAGCAAACCACGCTGCAGCTCCGGTACGCCATCGATTTCTCGAACGGAGAGGACAAGGACCTCAACGGCAACGGGATCATTACGAGCTCCGAGGACAGGGTGAACCGTCAGCGTTTAATGTTGGAATTCATAGTCGAACTTTGAAACATGCCCGCCAAAACGGAGACCAGGCAGGGCGGTCGCAACCGAATCGGATAATGGCGATATGGAGTATAATCTGATCGTTTTCCTGTGCATGCTCGCCGTATTCGCCGTCGGTGTCATGCGGATGAAGCTCCCCTCCGGCGTCTCCCTCGTGATCGCGAGCATGGTCGGAACCCTCGCTGCCGGAGAAGGGCTGCCGGCCAGGCATTTCGTGGAAGGCGCGTTCGCCTTCTTCGATCCGATCCTGATCATCGCCGTAGGGATGGTCTTCATGGAAACGATGGCGAGAAACGGCGTCCTCGCCGGCATCAGCGTCGGGATTCTTAAGACTTTCCATCGGCGGCCGACCATAATGATCCTTGCGATAGCCCTTTTCGTGATGCTTCCCGGCATGCTTACAGGCCTTTCAACGATGTGCATCCTCACGACCGGCGCCATGGCGATGCCCGTTCTCATCGCAATGGGTATGCCCCGCCTCGCCGTGGGCTCATTGATGGTGATACTTTCGGTCTGCGGTGGCGTGGCCCCGCCGATATGCCTTCCCGCGATGATCATCGGTGGTGGCGCCGACATGCCCTACATCGGGCTCACTAAACCGCTCCTACTGGTATCGATCCCCGTCGCCATCGCCGCCGCGCTTCCCTTCCGGTTCAAATACCTGCGAAAAATCAACCTCGAAGAGGTGCTCAAGAAGCTGGAATTTGCGGGCACCGAACGCTGCCGCGCCTTCGACTACGTGCCGATCGCCTTCGTAATCGTCTATATGTTCGGGGAAACCGCGTTCGCGAGGCATTTTCCCCGGCTTGGAATTCCGCTCATCTTCGCCGCCGGCGTCGCGATGAGCGCGGCGATCAGCCTGATGACGGGCAGGAAAATGGACTTCCTGGGCGCCACGGGAGAAGGTCTCCGCAAGGCGCTCCCCGTCATGGCGATACTTATCGGCGTAGGCGTCTTTCTCCAGACGATCACATTGACCGGCATCCGGGGTTATCTCACGACCAGCGCATTCTTCCTGCCCGACACGCTGAAATACGGGATCGCGCTGATAATGCCGTTTATCGGGTCCGCCTTCGGGGCGGCCTCCATCATCGGCGTTCCTCTCCTGTACGTGTTCATCGGAAGAAACGATCTGGTCGTAACCGCGAGTCTCGTCATGATGGCCTCGGTGGGGGACGTCATGCCCCCCCCCTCGCTCCTTTGCGCTTACGCCGCCCAGATGCTGAACGAAAAAAACCATTTCAAGATCCTCCGGCAGAGTGCGCCGGTCATAATATTCGCGATGCTGTGGGCCCTGTTGATTCTGATCTTCGCCAAGCACATCGCCAACGTGATTTTCTAGGGGGAAACGGTGCTGTACTGGATTTACATTGCGATCGCGGCCTTCATCTCGATCATGCTACTGATCGAGATGCTCAGGGAAAAAGACTGGCGCACGCAGGTCGCGATAGCGATGATACTGATCGTGAGTGTGCTGCGGGTTCTACGCATCAAATAGGAAGGGCATCATGCGTTTTAAGAAAAATCACCTTTCCGCTTCGATCATCCTCCTCGCCTCCGCGGCCGTCTCGTTCCTCGCCGGCAGAGAGTTTCTCCTGATGCACGAACCGGACGTCTTCTATCCGAGCCCGTCGCTCACCAGGGAAGGCGTCCTGAGCGACTACTTCCCCGGCCTCAAAGGGACACCGAACGACACAAAGATCTATTTCTTCGAGGGAGCGGAAAGCGGGCCGACGGCACTCCTCCTCGGAGGCACTCACGCGAACGAACCGGCCTCCGCGCTGGCGGCGGTTATCATTCTCGAAAACGTCGCGGTTTCAGCCGGCAGGCTGATCGTTTTACCCAGAGCCAACGAGAGCGGGTACACGTGCACCGACCCCATGGAGGGCTACCCGCAGTTCTTCTCGATCAAAACGCGCTGCGGAGAACGCAGATTCCGCTTCGGATCGCGCATGACAAATCCGGTTCACCAGTGGCCCGACCCCCTGGTCTATTCGCACCGGCCATCCGGGCAGCAGCTGTCCGGATTCGAGACCAGGAATCTGAACCGGTCCTACCCGGGAAGGCCCGACGGATCGCTCACGGACAAGACCGGATACGCCATCATGGAGCTCATCAGGGTGGAGAATGTAGCCGTAGCCTTCGACCTCCACGAGGCGGCTCCGGAGATCCCGATCATCAACGCGATCGTGTACCATGAGAAGGCTGAGGAGATCGCGTTGAACGCGATCTTCGAGCTTGAGATGGAAGGAATCAACTGTTCCCCCGAGCGGTCGCCGGAGAATTTCCACGGCCTCAGCCACCGCGAATGGGGGGATTATACCGGCGCGAATCCTTTTCTCATGGAGACGAGCAATCCCATTCAGGGGAGGCTGCGGGGCAAAACGGACACCGATCTGATCGTGAAGGGAATAAGTCCCGAATATCTCAAGGCCTTCAAATCGGGAGCCCTCAAGATCACGTACGAGCCCGACGGGGAACCCATCGAGAGGCGGGTCGCGCGTCACATCACCGCGTTCAGAAAGGTGGTCGAGGCGTACAACTCGCTGAACGACGGACAGCTCACACTGACGAATCTGCCCGAGTACCCGGATATTCTCGAAAAAGGAGTTGGAGAATATCTCCCGTGCGGGAGACAGGAAAGCAACGACAAGAAGCAAACGCGAAAACAGAATAACACTTTCAAAGGAGGAACACCATGAAGCGAGTAACCGTGGTCTGCTCGATGATAATGCTGGCGATTGCAATTCCCCTGGCCGCAGCCGCCCAGGAAAAGGCCGACACGCCGGCGGCGCCAGCCGTTGCCGTCGTGAAGTTCTTCGGTCCCATCCTCATCTCATCCGCGGGACAGAGCGCAGACGTAAAGATGGTGGGAATGATGGCGAAGAGGCTGGAACTCGACGCGAAGGTCGAGATGATGGCCAAACCGGAACATCTCGAAGGGATCAAGACGCTCATCGTCGTTCCCGGTTTCAGCTCTAAAGGGCTCGGGGCGGCGGGTATAAGCCAGAAGGACGAAATGGCGAGGGTGGTCGCGCTGATCGACGAAGCCGACAGGAAAAACATCCCGATCCTCATGGTTCACATAGGGGGAACGGCGCGCCGGCTGGGCCAGTCCGACGATTTCAACAAGATTGCGGCAAAGCATTCGAAATACATGCTGGTCGTCGAGCAGGGAAACTCCGACGGATTCTTCACCAAGCTGGCCGACGAGGCTAAAACACCGCTCGAGATCGTGAAAAAGATCCCCGAAACAATGCAACCGCTGCAGAAGCTCTTCGAGTAGAAGGAGGACCCCATGAGAAAAATCATGCCGGGGCCGGGAATGCGCGCAATCGGATCGGCCTCGGTCATCCTGGCGCTCTGCCTTCCGCTCTTCCTGACCCTCTTTCTGCCTGTCTCCGTCCTCCATGGCCAGGAAGCCGAGATCGTCTGCCGTGAAAATGGCATCGCCGTGACATCGCATCCCCGCGCAACCGAAGCAGCCATGGAGATCATGCGGATGGGAGGAAATGCCGTTGACGCCGCTGTAGCTGCGGCCTTCGCGATCGGCGTCGTCGAGCCGCACGCCTCCGGCCTCGGGGGGGGAGGAGGCATGGTGATCCACCTGCTGGGGGAGGAAAAATCTTACTTCATCGATTATTACAGCCTCGCTCCGCAGAGGGTCGGCGAGTTGGTCAATCGCGACCGCGAGAAAGACAGACATACGGCGCTGTCGATACTCGTTCCGGGAACAGTCGCCGGACTGACGCTCGCGCTGGAACAGTTCGGAACCCTCCCGCTTGCCACCGTCCTAAAACCGGCCATACGCTGCGCTGAGGAAGGCTTTGCGATCGACGAGACGCTCGCAAGCCTTGTTCTGGACAGCGCGGAGATGCTCGGCATGAATGAGGCCACCGCCGAAGTGTTTCTCGACATGGGTTTCCCGCGGATGCTCGGAGATACTCTCCGGCAGCCCGAACTGGCGGCGACGCTGTCCGCCATAGCGGGCGGCGGCGCGGCCGGCTTTTATGAAGGCATCGTGGCCGAACAAATCATCAGTGAGATCTCCGCAGTGGGCGGGGTGCTCACCCTCGAGGATCTCAAGAACTACAAAGCGAAGCTGTCCGAGCCGCTGCGCGGAACTTACCGGGAATGCGAGATCCTCTCGGCCGGCCTTCCGCTGGCGGGCGGAAGCGTCATCGAGGCTCTGAACATTCTGGAAAACGTCGACCTCCGCCAGATGGGGCACTACACGACGTCCGCCGCCACGCTCCATCTGATGGCCGAGACTCTCAAACGCGTGCATTCGGACCGCTCCGCCCTCATGGGGGATCCCGACTTCACGTACATCCCCGTCAACGGGATCATCTCGAAAGACTATGCCTCGAGCAGATTCCATCAGATCGACCAATTCTCGGTAACGCCGCGCCGTTACCGGGACACGGAAGTTGGAAATCCGGTCAGATTCGACAAGGCCGGACCCGGAAAAGCCGGAGCCGCCGAACCCAGGAACGCGAACGTGGATGGTCCGGACGATGACGGCGATTTCGGCAAATCGACGCATGATAAATGGTCGGGGGACATTTTCGACAGCTTCGGGGCGGCCAAGGCGAAATCCGCGAAGAAGCCGCGGGCGGAAAACAGCGGAAAATCGTCCAGGGAAAACAAATCCGGGGAAAAACGCTCCGACGAGGACTCCCGCGATTCCTCGGACAAGGACGATTGGAATTTAGAGGAAGCGCACACAACGCACCTGTCGGTGGTCGATGCCGAAGGGAACGCAGTATCGCTGACACAGACGCTCGGCACGTTTTTCGGTTCGACGCAGATGGCCGCCGGTGTACTGATGAACTGCGGTATGAATAATTTCAGCGCCTCGGGCAAGGTCAACAACGTCGAGCCTGGAAAACGGCCGCGGAGCTCGATATCTCCGACGATAGTTCTCAAAAACGGGGTCCCTTTCCTCGTCGTCGGAACACCCGGAGCCTCCCGGATCACGTCGACAGTCGTGGAGCTCATCGTCAATCTCATCGATTTCGACATGGACGTTGCCCAGGCGAACAATGCTCCGCGATTTTTCTGCTCCAAGTTCGAGGATTTCCTGCATATCGAGGGAGGAATCGCTGAACCCGTCCGGAACAAGCTCGAGAGGATGGGGCATTCCCTGCGTGTGCATGACGGCATAGATCTCTTTTTCGGCGGAGCTCACATAATCCGAATAGACCCCGTCACCGGAGCCGTTTGCGGAGCGGCGGATCCGCGAAGAAGCGGAACAGCGGGCGGCGACTGACGTCCGGGCTGGGAGTCGAACAGTGCAAATTGCGTCCGCTTTAGCCCTTTTTGTCATCGGGCTGCTCACAATCGAGGCGGTCTCCGTAAGGCGCAGCGTGAAAGCGATCCGTATTCGCGTACACGTGAACGGCACACGGGGCAAATCGACGGTTGTCGCATACATCGCCGCCGCCCTTCGCGCTTCGGGAAAACGTACCTTTGCGAAGATTACCGGCATACGCCCCACCCTTTTGCTTCCGGACGGCGCCTCGGAGATCATCAGGCGGCGTGGGCCGGCGCGCGTGCAGGAACAGTTCAGCACGATACGCCGGGCGGCGCGATCCGGCGCCGAGTGCCTCGTCCTCGAGTGCATGTCGATCGATCCCGAACTGCAGCGCCTCGAATCCCGATTCTTTGTTCCGGAAGTTTACGTAATCACTAACATAAGGGAGGATCACGGCGAAACGATGGGGCGCACCGCGGAGGAGCGGGCGGAAGCCGTCCTATCCGCCATACCGCGCAATTCCGTCGTAGTGGCCGGACCAGGCGTCTGCCCGGAAATACTCGCCGCTTCCGCCGGGGAAAAGGGGAGCCGTGTGATCATAGCAAAGGCTTCCGGGGACCGGCGAATCGGCCCGCTCCCCGACGGCGTCCTCGAGGAGAACGTCGCCATCGCCTGCGCGGCCGCCGAGGCGGCTGGAATCGATTTCGACTCGGCTCTCCGCGGCATTCTCGATTTTCTCGGCACCGGTGCCGAACGGCCGGTTGAGCTGGCCGGGGACGGCTGCGTCATCCGCTTCATCGACGGATTCGCGGTAAACGACGTCGAGTCGGCCGAGCGTTTTGTCGGTTACTGGCGACGGAAAATGGCCTACGAGGGCGGAGCGACCGTTCTTCTCAACACGCGCTCCGACAGGCCTACGCGCTCGCTGTCCTTCGCGAAATGGCTCGCGGCTGCAAGGGGAATCTCCCGGGTCGTCGTCATAGGGACGCATGCGAGAGCGGCGAAAAGGGCTCTCCTGAAGGAAGGGTTCCCCGGGAAGAACGTGCTCCTCTGGAGCAGCGCTCAGGCGCGAAGAGCCGACGCGCTGCTGCCGGCGGTCTGCGGGGATGACAGAGTCGTTTTCGGGCTCGGCAACATTGCAGGTGAGGGGTTTGCAATATTGAAGGTATTGAAACATGAGCTTGATTGATATCTTTCTGATAGGACTCGTCGCGGGATTCGTCTTCTACGAGCTGACCGGCGTCTCGGCCGGCGGCGTCGTAGCGCCCGCCTATTTCGCCATCTCGATTCACGAGCCCGGCAGGCTCCTCGTCACCGTGGCGATCGCTCTCGCCGTGTGCGCAGGAATGCGGTTTCTGTCGGAAAGACTGATTCTCTACGGCAGGAGAAGACTGCTGCTCGCGCTGCTCATCGGATTCATTATGAAACTTGCACTGGAGAGGGGATTACAGCCCCAATCATTGATGAGCATTGACCTGCAGTCGATCGGTTACATCATCCCCGGCCTCGTTGGAAATGAAATGAACCGGCAGGGGGTCGTCCCGACCCTGTTCGGGCTCGCGATCGTAACGGTTTTCATTCACCTTATAACGCTTCTGGCATGAAGAAACGCACCTTGTTTTTCAGAAGTAGAACCCTCCGCCTGTTGGCGGCCTTTCTTGTCGCTGCGGCCGGTTTCGCGCTCGCCGAAACACGATGGCAGAAATCCGTGGAACGCTCCGACGCACGGTCGATGCGGCTCGCGGCTGCCCGGGCGGCGGAGTGGTTCGAGATTGTCTGCGCGGAGAAGGAGCGAAGAGGGATCGTATCCGATTCTCAAACCGATATCAGGTTCGGCGGCATGCTGGGAAACGACTGGTCGCCCATTACGACGACGCTCGGTTCGCTCGAGGCCAAGGAAATCGGCGCGAATCCCCATTTTGCCGCGCTCGTCGTAAGATGGCTCGATGACGCAGGCATCGATTCCGGGGACCGCGTGGGAGTCGCACTCTCGGGATCTTTTCCCTCTATTGCAATATCCGTGTTCGCGGCGCTCGAGACGCTCGGGATCAGGGCGACGGTCGTTTCCTCACTCGGGGCGTCGAGCTACGGCGCCAACCAGCCCGGCGCGACCTGGATAGACATCGAATCCTGGCTCGCCGAAGACGGCGCATTCGGCTTCAGGTCCGCCCTGGTGACGATGGGGGCCGAGGGCGACGCCGGCGGAGGATTGAGCGATGAGGGAATCGAGGAAATGCGACTGGCGGCCCGGCGAAACTGCATAGAGCTCTACGTTCCCGAATCGCTCGAGGAATCCATCGAGGCGAAAACGGCTCTCTTCGAGAAGAGCGATATCAGCCTTCTTATCAATATAGGCGGCAATCAGGCCAGCCTCGGAGCCTGCCCGCACGCGGCGACGATTCGCAACGGCTATCACCTTTCGTCCGATTTCTGCCGGCACAGCGACCGTGGAGTCATTTTCCGGCTGGCAGAGATGGGGATCCCCTACATACACATCATCGACATCAGGGAACTCGCTTACAGGCATTGCATTTCAGCCGGCGGCGGACCCGATCCCGGGAACTGCCTGTATAATATGACACATGTAAATAAAACGGCTATCGCTGCAACATTGTTATTGATTGCCTTTTTTCTTGTAATATGATACAATACAACAAAATAGCCTTTGTATAAGCCTGCATTTTCAGCAATGGAGGGTAATCCACCATGGCCAGGGGTATCTTTTCCGCAGTGTCAGTTTTTTTTGTCATTATCCTGCTCACAACCGCCCCCGGGGCGCAATCGCTCCCAAGGGAAGTGCTCCATGTGCCTTGGGGGGACGATCCTATCACCGAATTCCTGTACCGGACGGAGCCGGGATGCCAGTACGGTCCACAAAGCTTCAGGATCGACGGCACGACCGGTATGATTTCGATCCTCGACCCGCTCAACATGTCCGTGAAGCTTTTTAGAAACGGCTCCCTCGAGGGCACCGTTGCCGCACCTGCTGGAGCCAGGGATTTCGTTTATGAATCGGGAACCGACTGCATCTTCCTGGTCGGGAATGAGCTGCTGCGTTACCGCGATGACGGCCTGTCCTCCTCCATCGGCCGGCAGCCTCCCTTCCCTCTCATCGAGAGGATTTACGTCGATGGTGGCAAGGTGCTCGTCATGAAACATGACGGCACGATGTCCCATCTTTCCCGCGGGCTTCTCGAGGACTCAGGCGGATCCGGCATCCTCGCGGGTGACAGATCCTATGGGGTGAGCAGGCTCTCAGCGGGTATGGCGAGGATTTCCATCGGCCGGGCCTCGGGTTTGGCGGACCGGACGATCGATGTGCCGGTCGCCTCGAATGATCTGGGCTGCGTGAGAATCGTCGGCGCGGACAATATCGGACGCATATTCCTCGATGTCGATCTCGTCGAGAGGGCAGTTCCGCTGGAGGTCCGGCGCGAGGTATGGATCATCGACCGCCACGGCGCGACAACGGGAAAAATTCGAATCCCCGTGCACTATTTCACGAGAATATTCAGGGACCTCGAGATCGACGCGAACGGGGATCTTTTCCACATGGTATCATCGGAAGACGGAATCCATATCATGCAATGGAGCGTTCCCGAATCAGGCGCCTTCTTCGAGGGGGAATATCCAGCCGGATTCCAGCGGGAGGTCCACTATAACTATCTTCTGACAAGTGAATCTTCGGATGCGGATGATTTCCCCGAGTTTGCGCCCAAGGGCGCGCTGGCCGACACCGTTACGAGAGCCGAGGCGGTTGCCAAGGCCGACACCTACGTCCAGCACGTCTGGACGGCCACTGCGGCAAATATATCCAACGGCGTGGTGTATACCCCGGACGGCGACTCGGTCCGGACACCCGACTGGATCGTCATAGGACAAAACCAACAGGTTCCCTACAAATTCGGCGGAACGGATGAACTGGCGAGCTTCGACTTGAAGATAGCCGGGGGACGTTACGCCGGGGATAATCACACGGACGGCTCGAGCATTTACGCGACCGGCGTTGATTGCTCCGGATTCGTCTGCCGCTGCTGGAACACTGACGAGGATTATTCCACATACCGGATGGTCGACCCGGCCTACGGCCCGCCCACACTTCCCTATGTGAGCTGGGACCAGATACAGCCGGGGGACGCGGTCCACAGGCTCGGCCATGTCAGGATGGCCGTGAGCACGCTCCAGGGCGGCACACTGCTCACCGTGGAATCGGCGGGCAGCGCAACCGACTGGAGGGTCGGCTATACATCGTACACGCTTTCGGAACTGGCAGGATACTCGCCTCGATACTATATACACATGGAGGGGATCCCGACCACCGCGGCCATGGAAACCGCGAGCAGCGGCTCGTGGACCAGCACCTCGACATGGATCGGCGGCGCGGTGCCCACGAGCATGGATGACGTAATCATAAGGTCGGGCCATACAGTCTCGGTCGATGACGTGAACGCGGTCTGTAAAAGCGTTTATTTCGGAGGAAATACCGCTCTGATCGACATGAATGCGAGCAGCATGCTCACCGTGTACGGTGACTTCACGCTGTTCAGTACGACGCACATCGCGTTCTCCGCCGGCTGGTCCTCGACGAGCGCCTACATCAGGTTCGCGGGCGACGGGACACAGACCCTGAGCGGGTGGAGCACGACGGGCGGGTCGACTTCGTTCCGGGACGTTATCATCGACAAGACCGGCGGCAAGGTCACGACCGATGGAACCAACATGCGCCTCGGTATCCAGAACAGCCTCGAGATCGTAAACGGCCTCTTCGAGCTTGCCGCCCAGGACGATATCGAAGGCCGGTGGGCTTCGAGCGGGAACTACACCAATAATCCCCTGCCGAACGTAACGATACAGTCCGGAGGCGAGCTCTACCTCGTCGACGGCGACGGCGCCCATCAGGTCCGGGCCGGCACGGGGATCGCCATAGGCACGGTCACCGTCTACGGTAATGCCACATTCCGCGACGCGAGCAACCTCTACATCATTTTCTCCGGCCTCAACATCGAGGACGGAGGCAAGGTGATAACGAGCACCGAAATGGGCGGCGGCGAGTTCAGGTGCGGTCCCGTCGTGATCAAGAGCGGCGGCGAGATAGAGAACTACACTACTTCGGACTGCTGGGGCGACAACGTGACGATGACTATCGATGCGGGCGGCATCTTCGACACGAAGGCGTCGACGACGATCTTCCCGGCGGCGCTGACGAACAACGGGACGGTGCGTTACTCGCGTGAGGGAACGACCGACCAGGCGATCGTCGACATGAACTACCACCGGCTCG
>JBFYZH010000026.1:0-8548 GCA_041309605.1 Candidatus Krumholzibacteriota bacterium | reverse complement strand
AGTTGCGCGGCCTTCTCCTCCATCTTTTCGGGCATGAATGGCAGCAGCGCGACGGCGGACACCCTCAGAACGACGAGGAGTTCCCTGAAGACCGCCTCTAAATTCCCTGTATTCGACTTGTCCTTCGCCAGCGTCCACGGGGCTTTTTCCTCGATGAACCTGTTCGATCTCTGGACTATCGTCCACCAGGATCCGAGCGCTCTCGAAAATTCCATCCTCTCCATGCTGTCCCTGTATCCCGCCAGCGCCTCCGTGACCGCGCCATGGAGCTCGCTTTTTTCGTCGAACGGCGCGGGCTCTATCCGCCCGCCGAGGTACTTGTCGATCATCGCGACCGTTCTGCTGAACAGGTTTCCAAGCTCGTTGGCCAGGTCGGAGTTGTACCTGTTCACCAGCGTTTCGACCGAGATGTCCCCGTCCTTGTCGAAGGGCACCTCCTTCAGCAGAAGGTACCTCAGGCCGTCGGCTCCGAATATGCCGGCCATCTTGTCGGGATCGAGGATGTTCCCCCTGCTCTTGCTCATCTTTTCCCCGGCGAGCGAAATGAATCCGTGGGCGAACACGCTCCGCGGCGGCTCCACGCCGGCGGCCATCAGCATCGAGGGCCAGATCACACAGTGGAAACGCGTGATATCCTTGCCGATGACGTGGCAGTCGGCGGGCCAGTACCTCTCGAAAAGTTCCGGGGTATCGCTCCCGTAACCCAGGGCGGATATGTAGTTGGTAAGGGCGTCGAACCAGACGTAGACCACGTGGTCCGGATCTATCGGAAGGGGGATCCCCCAATCGACCCCGGCCCGTGATATCGAAACGTCCTGCAGCCCGCCCCTTATCAGGCTGGCGACCTCGTTCTCCCTCGTCTTCGGCTGGATGAATCCGGGGTTCTTTTCAATGTGATCGAGGAGTTTTTTTTCGAATTTCGAAAGGGCGAAAAACCAGTTCTCCTCGCTTATCCTTTTCGGCGGCGTCTTGTGTCGGGGACAGAGCCCGTCCGCGAGATCCTTTTCGCTTATGAATTCCTCGCACGATTCGCAGTAAAGTCCCTCGTACTTCCCCTTGTAAATGTAGCCGTTTTCGTGGATTTTTTCGAAGAGCCGCGTCACCGCCGTTACGTGCCGCCGCTCGGTCGTGTGGATGAAATCGTCGTACGATATGTTGAGGGCCCTCCAGGTGCCGGTGAAGACGTCCGACATGCTTTTACAGTAATCCAGCGGGGCGAGCCCCCTTTTTTCGGCCTCGCGCTTGACGTTCGTGCTGTGCTCGTCGTTTCCCATCAGGAACCAGGTGTCATAACCGCAGAGTCTCCGGTACCTGGCCATGCAGTCGGCGCCTATCTTCTCGTATGCCGTCCCGAGGTGGGGTTTCTGGTTGACGTAGTCTATGGCGGTCGTTATGTAGAATTTCTTTTTCTCCATCTAATCTCCGGCGGTCCTTTCACTTCTCGTCCTCGTCGATGAAATCCTTCAGGAGTTCCTCCTCGTCCTGGTCTTCGTCCTCCGCGGCGATGACCTCGCACACGCCCATCTCTTCCTTGAACTTCTGAAGAGGGATCTCGAGAAGGTTGCCGTCCTCGTCGCTGAGCAGGACCGAATCGGCGAAAAGGTTCACCTTTTCCACGCGGTGCGGTCCGCCGAAACACTTGACCTTGCTCCCCGGTTTCGGCATCCCGCGCATGAGCTCCTTGTAATCGGAGAGCTCGTACGCGAGGCAGCACATCAGCCTTCCGCACGCGCCCGATATCTTCGACGGGGTGAGCGGAAGATTCTGGTCCTTGGCCATCTTCAGCGTCACCGGTTCGAAATCCTTCAGGAAGGTCGAACAGCAGAGCCTGCGCCCGCACATCCCCATCCCGTCGAAGCGCCTCGCCTCGTCCCTTACCCCTATCTGTCTCAGGTCGATCCTCGTGCGGAATATGCTTGCCAGGTCCTTTACCAGCGCGCGGAAATCTATCCTCCCGTCGGAGGTGAAATAGAAGGTTATCTTGTTTCCGTCGAACTGGTACTCGACGTCCACCAGCTTCATCTGGAGCTTGTGTTCCGTCGCCTTTTCCTGGCAGGTTGCAAGGGCCGCCTTTTCCTTAACCCTGATCTCCTCCATCGCCGCGAGATCCTTGTCGGTGGCGTGGCGGAGGACTTCCTTCGAGTTCGCCGCGACGTCCCTGTCGTCCACCTGGACCAGCGAGATGATCAGCCCCATGTCCTCGCCGCGGTCCGCCTGGACGATGCAGTAATTGCCGTTTCTGAGGTAAAGGGCGCGCGAATTCTTGAATATCTCTTTTCTCTGCGCCTTGAATTGTATTTCAGCTATTTCCATATGTCGATCACATCCCGATTCGGAGTTCGGCCGCGTTTCCCATCGTAAAATGCCGGGGCTGAAATGTCCTGCGGACGCGGACATTCCGCGATATGCACCATGTCTTTCGCCGTTTCAATCTAATACCACTTCCCGGCTAAATCAAGCAGGAGTTGCGCCAGGGTCAGTTCCAGGTCCACGTTGCGGGCAAGATCGCTTATAGACCTTTCGATCTTCCGAATATCGCCCGGGATGTCGCGCCCCGCGGCCGAAGCGATCTCCTGCGCTCCGAGTTCCTTCTCCAGTTCCGCCTTCCCCCCCGGCTCCAGGCATCCCTCGCGATCGAGCATCGCCGCGCGCATGAGGATAATCATCTCTTCGAGAAGCCGCTCCGTTTCCTCCCTCGTGTACTCCCTTGCGGCGGTTTCGGCCTCGGCAGGAAGCTGCCCGGCCCTTCCACCGAGGACCAGCTTCAGCATGGAGGCGGCGTCGGCCCTGATCCCCAGGTAACGCGGGTCCAGGAGCCTTATCCCCCTTCTGACGTTGCCCGAGGCGAGGGCGGCCAGCCTCGACGCCTCGCCCTCCTCCACCGAATAGAAGGTGGCGAGAAACTCCTTCACCACGGCGTCCGGCAGTATATCGAAACGCACCTCGTGGCATCTCGATTTTATCGTCGCCAGAAGCCTGTCGGGATGATCGGTCACGAGAATCAACACCGTCGATCGCGGAGGTTCCTCGAGCAGCTTCAGGAAGGCGTTCTGCGCTTCGACGGTCGCCATGTGCGCCTCGGACAGGATGACTACGGAACGTTTTCCCTCGAACGGCTGCTTGGACGCCTCCTCTATCATCGCCCTGACCTGGGCGATCCCGATGCTCCGGGCTTTCCCCTCGAATTCGCCCGCGGCCATGAAATCGCCGCGCCTGCTCTCCATTATCTCCGGCACCGTCTTCTCGACCGGGCCCGAAGGAAGCGGGTAGACGATGTGGATGTCGGGATGTTCGAGCCTTCCCGCCTTTTCGCACGCGGGGCACCGGGTCTTTCCGCGTGAATCGGGCGACCCGCACGCGCCGCGCGGACCGGGCGATTCGCAGTTGAGCCGGGCGGCCAGCCACATCGCGGCCAGTTCCTTCCCCGCCCCTTCCTGGCCGGTGAAGAGAAGGGACGAAGGCATCTTCCCCGAGGAAAGCATCGCATCCGCCTGGCCCAGGACTCGGGGCTGCCCCTTCATTATGATTCCGGATGCGGCGAGAATATCTATCACTGCCCTCCCTTTACGAACCATTCGGCCGGGTCGAGAGCCTTCTTGGACTGTCTTATCTCGAAATGAAGCGTCCCCCCCTCGCCTTCCGTTTCCTCCCCGGCTTCCGCTATGAGATTCCCCTTCTCGACCTGCGCCCCCTGCCGGACGAAGACCTGCGATGCGTGGGCGTAAAGGGTGTAATATCCGCCGCCGTGGTTGACGATGATACAATTGCCGTAACCGGCAAGTTCTCCGGCGTATTCCACCCTGCCTCTTGCGACGGCGCGGACCGGTTCTCCGGGCCGCGTATCGATATCGATCCCCGTGTTGTATGTCACCGTGCCGTACTCGGGATGCTTGAAACTCCCGAACTGCTTCGATATCGTCCCGTCCACCGGCCTTGCCATCTTTCCCTTGAGCGAGACGAAATCGGCTTCGCCGTAATCCCCCCAGACATCCGCCTGTTTCACCCTCGCCTTCTCCATCTCCTCGATGATATTCTGCAGCTTTTTTTCCGCGGCGGCGAGTTCTTCCACCCGTTTCTCGTATTTTTTCCTGTCCACCTTGAAGCCGTCCAGCGCCCTTCTTCTCTTGCGCTCGTTCTCGGTGAGTTTCCCGAGCTCGCTTTCCTTCTCGTTCCTCGAGACGGTGACCTCGTGCAGGATCTCCGTCATCTCCGCCTCCTGCCGTTCCACCAGTCGCTTGCGCTCCCTCAAGTCCTCCACGAGCCCTGCGTCCCTTTCGGCGATCAGGGAGAGAAACTTGTACCTCTGGAGAAGGTCGGAAAAATCCTCGGCGGCCAGAAGCTCCATCCACGCCTGCTTCGAACCGTCCTTGTACATCTCCCTGAGACGCTTCGAAAGGATTTCCAGCCTTTGGGTGTATTCCTTTTCGCTGACGGCGAGTTCTTCCCCCAGTTGGGAGACCTGCTCCTCGAGCATCCCCTTCTTCTCCTCGAGCCCGCCGAGAAGCCGCTTCGTCAGACGCTCCTCGTCCTCCAGTTTTCGCAGGTAATCCGATTCCTTTTTTTCCTTTTTCTCGAGGTCCTTTATCTTTTTCCTCTGTTCCTCTATCTGCTTGCGCAACGCGTTCAGCTCGTCTTCCTTCTTCGAGATCTTCTCGTCGATCTTCTCATCCTGTTTCTCCTCCTGCTCCGGTTCCTGGGCGCGCGCGGGCGCCGCCCAGCCGGAACAGGCCAGGAAGAGTACCGCAATCGTCGCTGTTTTTACGCTGTGTCTCATGGTTTTTCGTGTCGACCGGCGCGATCACATTTTCAGGAACCTGCGCAGGGCCGCAAAGCTCCCCAGCGCCCCGAGGAGAGCGCATAGAAACACGAAAACCGCGATCGCGTCGACCCTGATAAACGCCAGGCCGGGCATGTACTGCACGGCGAACCTGTGGATGATCGCGAGAAGGCCTATCGCCAGAAGGGACGAAACGATCCCCTGCAGCGCCCCCTCGATGATGAACGGTATCTGGATATATGTGTTTGTCGCTCCCACGAGCTTGAGAATCTCGATCGTCCTGCTGCTTCCCAGTATCGTGAGTCTTACCGTGTTCGATATAACGAAGATGACCGAAAGAAAAACGATCAACCCGAGGGCAAGATCGATCATGTAGAAACTTTTCACGAGCTTTTCGCCACGCTCGAACCATTTCCTGCCGTAACGAACCTCCTCGACCCCTTCCCACTCCCCCGTTCTGCCGGCCATCGCCTCGAGCACGCCCGATCTGATATATTCCGGTTTCATCCTTATCCTGTACGAGTCGGGCAGGGGATTCTCCTCGAGCGCGTCGAGCAGTTCGCTGTTTTCGCCGAGTGTCTCGCGGAAATCGGAGAGGGCTTCCTCCCTGGAGACGAAGACGACCTCGTCGACGCCGGGCTCGGCCATGAGTCTTAGCTGGATATCCCTCGATCCCTCCCGGCTCAGGCCGTCCTCGAGATAGACGTAGACCCTCAGTTCCTCGCTCGTCTTCTCTATAAGACCGGCCATGTTCAGCGTCACGGCGAGGAATGTGATTAGTATCAACAGGGAAAGCGCCATGATGATCACCGAAATGATATTGGACGTCTTCCGGCGCCAGAGCATCCCCGTGGATTCGTCCAGGATGTATCGGATCTCGCCGGGCTTCATTCGCCGTCACCGCCCGTGATATCGTAGTCCGAAAGGCGCGACGCGCTTTCGCTGACGCTCGAATCGCCGATCCGGTCGCGGATGTCCCCGACGAAGATCATCTCCTTGTCCATCGCCACCCTGCCCTCGTCGAGATAGATGATCCTCTGCCCGAAGCTTCGTACCAGGTCGATGTCGTGGGTCGCCATCAGAACCGCGGTGCCCCCGGCGTTGATCTTGAAGAGGAGTTCGAGGATGTTTTTCGTGGCGACGGGATCGAGATTTCCGGTCGGCTCGTCGGCGAACAGTATCGCGGGCCTGTTGGCGACCGCCCTCGCTATTGCAACCCGCTGCTGCTCGCCGCCCGAGAGCGCCGGAGGATAGTCGTACCTCTTGTGGTATAGGCCGACCCGCGTGAGTATGTCGGTTATCTGTCTCTTGATCTCACCCATCCCCGCCCCCGTAACCTTCATCGCGAGAGCGACGTTCTCGAAGACGGTCCTGTCCTCGAGAAGCCTGAAGTCCTGGAAGATTATCCCTATCTTCCGGCGAAGGTCGGGAATCGTGCGCCTCTTCATCCTGGTGGAGACAAACTGGCCCACCACGATCTGTCCCTTGTCGGGCATGTCGTCCATGTACATCAATTTCAGAAGGGTGCTCTTTCCGGCTCCGCTCGGGCCGACAAGAAAGACAAACTCTCCGTTGGTCACCTGCAGGTTGATGTCCTGCAGGCTGAAATGCTTTCCAAGCCCCTTCGAAACGTGATATACGCCGGCTATTATTCTTTTGTCCTGCTGCATCCTCTTCTAGGCGCCGATCCTTTTCTTCTTGACGCGGGCGCACCTGACGGCAAGATCGAGCGCCGCGGAAAGGCTCCCCGTGCTCGCGATCCCCCTGCCCGCGATATTGTAGGCCGTGCCGTGGCAGACCGATGTCCGCACCACGGGAAGCCCGATCGTCATGTTGACCCCCTGTTCGAAGCCGCCAAGCTTGAACGGGATCATCCCCTGGTCGTGATAAAGGGCTATAAAGGCGTCGCATTTTTTCTCGCGCCATCCCTGGAACATCGAGTCCGAAGGGACGGGGCCGGCGATATTCAATCCCTCGTTTCTGAGCGAGTTTATCGCCGGGATGATCGTCATGATTTCTTCCATTCCGTTTATCCCGCCGTCCCCTCCGTGCGGGTTTAGCGCCGCGACCATTATCGACGGCGACGTGATGTCCCAGAATTCCTTCAGCGCTTCGACGGTCACCCTGGCCCCCGTCATGATCCTTTCCTTCGTAACCGCGTCCGGCACTTCCTTCAGCGGGATGTCCCTTGTGAGGATCACCACGCGGAAATCCCCGGATACCATCATCATCTGGCAGCCGGGGGCGCCCATAAGATCGGCGAACATCGATGTGTGTCCCTTGTAAGGATAACCGGCCATGGCGAGTGCTTCCTTGGAAACCGGGCCTGTCACGATGCCGTCGACGAGGCCGCGCATGGCGAACTCCGCGGCGATCTCAACGGCGCGCCCCGAGATCCTTCCTCCTGCGGCGCTCGGTCCGCCCGTGGGCGCATCCTCCTCCCCGGCGACATCGATGACGGCGGGCAGGCGTTCTGGCAGGCGTTTCCCGGCATCTTCCGCGGTGAACGTCTCCCACCGGTCTGCGCTCTCGGCGCCGAGGGTTCTTTTCAGCGCGGCGGCCGAGCCTATGAGAATAACTCCCATGCCGTCCAGCCCGCCGCTTTCCAGAAGAGACGCCGCGAGTTCCGGGCCTACTCCCGCCGGATCGCCGATCGTGAGGGCCAGGCGAATCTCTTTTTCAGGCATTCCATCCCCCCCCGTCGCCGTACAACGGCGCTTCCCTGATTATCCTGTAATGCCGGGCTCTGTCCTTTTTCGAGACCTGCCGGGCAGGAACCTCGGTCAGTTCGACGACGATCACCCTGTCGGGATATCTTATCTCTATGACGTCCCCCTCCCTCACTTCCCTGGAAGGTTTCACCGCGGCCCCGTTTACCTTCACGCTGCCGGCTTCGCAGCCCCTTTTCGCGATCTCGCGGGTCCTGGCGAGGCACAGTGTTTTCAGCAGAACGTCGATTCTCATGTCATCGTACCCGTGTGCGGGCGGCAGGGCGGTTTCTTCCCCGGCGCGCGGCCGCGCCGGCCCGATTCCAACCCCGGTCTTTCTATATGGTTATCTTGACGTCGACGTGATAGATCTTCTCCAGGCTCTTTACGTACCCGTCGTATTTTTCCTGAAGCTTTTCGCCCTCGATGAGATCCTTCAGCCCGTCCCTGGCCTCCTCGAATGTGTAGGCCCGTCCTTCGGCCCGCCCCAGGACCTTGATGATCCTGAATCCTTTCGGTTCCCTTATAAGCGGAGCTATCTGCCCGTCGGCGATATCCTTTATCGCTTCGACGAAAAAATCGGGCAGCCTCGTCACTTCGACCTCGCCCACGATCCCGCCATTGTCCCTGCTGTCCCAGTCTTCGGAATACTGCCTAGCCATGGCGCCGAAATCGGCTCCGTCGATTATCTGCCGCCTGATGTTTTCGGCGAAGGTTTCGGTCGAGGCTTCATCGTTTTCCCTCTGCACGAGTATGTGGCGCAGCTTCACCTCGTCGCCCCGGATTTCCTCGAGTTTTATGAGGTGATACCCGTGCTCGGTAAGCACCGGCGCGCTCACGTCGCCGACGACGAGCTGCCGGACGGCTTCTTCGAACTTCGGATTCTCCAGGTCCTCGAGCTTTATGTAACCCAGACTTCCCCCGAATTGCGCGCTCGGGCCATCCGAGCAGGTCTTCGCCGTTTCCGCGAAATCCGCGCCTTCCTCGATCATCTTTTCTATGCCGGCGATCCTGTCGCGCGCCGCGCGGTCCGCGCTTTCCTCAGCTCTCATCAGGATCAGTA
>JBFYZH010000025.1:0-6696 GCA_041309605.1 Candidatus Krumholzibacteriota bacterium | reverse complement strand
CCGGGGAATCCGGTTTCGACCTTCGTACTGTTCGAACTTTTCGTGAAACCGTTCTGCATGCGCCTGATGGGCGCTGACTACAGGCCGCGAATGGTAAAGGCGCGTCTTTCCAGGGCATTCGAAAGAAAAATCGCGAATCGCCGGCTGCATATTCCCGCGATGTTCGCAGGCGATGGATGCGCGATCCCCGTGGAATACCACGGATCGGCCCACATACACGCCTGCGCCGGCATTGACGGATTCATGGTGATCCCCGAAGGCGTGTCGAGGCTTGATGAAGGCGAAAGCGTAAGCGTCATGCTGGTCGGTTAAGCGGCTCGCGGCGGGAAGGAGCCCGCCGGGGAGAAGGACGCTGATGAACACTTTTTTCTGTGGACGGGTGAACGATGCTGACTGACAGGTTTGGAAGAAGGATCGAATATCTTCGCATATCGGTCACCGACAGGTGCAATTACAGGTGCGTCTACTGTATGCCGGAAAGCGGCATTTCGCTGAAGCGGCACGAGGATATCCTCAGCTTCGAGGATATCGTCAGGATCGCCGGCAAAGCCGGCGAGATGGGGCTGAACAGGGTCCGGTTGACCGGCGGGGAGCCGCTGGTGCGCCGGGGCGTCGCGCGGCTTGTCGCGATGCTTTCGGATACCCGAAGATTCAGGGAGATAACGATGACCACTAACGCGGCACTGCTCGACGAAGTGACTGCCCGCGGGCTCGCCTCGGCCGGGCTCGGCAGGATCAACATCTCCCTTGACACCCTCGATCCGGCAAGGTTCGGTGAGATCACGCGGGGCGGAAATATCGAGGACGTGCTGCGCGGGATAGACGCCGCAAAGCATACCGGTCTCGAGCCGGTGAAGATCAACATGATAATATTCGACCATACGGCGGAAGAGGAGATCGAACTGATGCGCCGTTTCTGCGGCGAAAAGGGACTGGTCCTCCAGACGATCAGGCACTTTTCGCTCTGCCGAAGGGACCATGCCGGCGGGATCGGTTCCTTCGACAGGCCACCTTCGTGCAGTCTCTGCGACAGGCTGAGGCTCACGGCGGACGGCTGGTTAAAACCCTGCCTTTTCAGCGACAAGGAGATAAAGGTCGACATGGACGATATAGAAGGAAGCATACTGAATGCCGTGGAGGCGAAACCGCTCGAAGGCACTTCCTGCAGCAACAGGTCGATGTACCAGATCGGAGGCTGAGAGATGAAGGAATTTACGCATATCGATCCTGAGGGCGCGGTGAGGATGGTCGACGTTTCCGGCAAGGAGCCGATGAAGAGAACGGCGGTGGCGGCCGGCACCGTCTTCCTCGCCTCCGGCACGGTGGCCATGATGAAGGACGGCCTTCTTAAAAAGGGCGATCCCCTTGCCTGCGCGCGCGTTGCCGGGATCATGGCGGCCAAGAAGACATCCGAGATCGTGCCTCTCTGTCATCCACTTCCGCTGGACAGGATCGATATCGGTTTCAAGGTGGGAGAGGACAGGGTGGATATCGAGGCCACTGTCGCGACGATCGCGAGAACCGGGGTGGAGATGGAGGCCCTGACCGCCGTCTCGGCGGCCGCGCTTACGATCTACGACATGTGCAAGGCGGTCGACAAGGGAATGACGATCGGCGGTATCAGTCTGGTCTGCAAGAAAAAGGAAGAGATCTGAGATGAGAAAAGCATTCGAGGTAATATCGGTCAATACGTCGAAAGGGAAGGGCGAGACGAAGAAACCTGTTCTCACGGCGAAGCTCATGGCCGGATATGGTATCGAGGGGGACGCCCACGCCGGCGACTGGCACCGGCAGGTCTCGCTCCTCGCCGTGGAGGACATAGAATTTATGAGGAACAGGGGAGCCGATGTTTCTCCGGGCGATTTCGCCGAGAATATCACGACGCGCGGAGTGGACCTCTCGTCGCTGCCCGTGGGCACGAGGCTGGAGATAGGAGAGACCGTTCTCGAGGTCACTCAGATCGGCAAGGAATGTCATGGCGGTTGCGCGATACTCGAATTGGTGGGAGAATGTGTCATGCCGTCGAAGGGTATCTTCGCGAGGGTGATAAAGGGCGGAGTGATAGACGATGAAAGTAATGGTTCTTACGATATCTGACAGGGCGTCGAGGGGGCAGTACGAGGATCTTTCGGGCCCGGCCGTGGAAAGGATAGTCGCCGGCGGCATCGCCGGCGCGTCCGTCACAAGGTCGATCGTTCCCGACGAGGCGGAGGCCATACGCGGGGCTTTCGAGGAAAATCTCGACAAGGACGTCATACTGACCACAGGAGGCACCGGCCTGGGGCCGAGGGACATCACCCCCGAAGTGACGCAAAGGTTCTGCGACAGGGAGGTGCCGGGCATAGCGGAGTACCTTCGCGCCGAATCGCGCCGCGAGACGCTGAACGCGACCGTGTCTCGGGGCCGCTCCGGGATGAAAGGCACGACACTCATAATAAACCTGCCCGGTTCGATCAGGGGCGCGTCGTTCTGCGCGCTTCTGCTCGTGCCGCTGCTTCCCCACGCCTGCGGGATGGCCAGCGGAGAGGGGCACTGAAATTGTCATGGCTTGCGCGATAAAATATCGACGCGGCTCGAAAAAGGGAGATTTGCGTTGCCCCTTAAAGAGGAATTTGTAAGAAGCGGCGACTGGCTTTTCAGGCGCAGGAGTTACCTGCCGCTGGTCCTCGCCCTGATCTTCGCGCTGGGCATATTGTACGGCGGCCGCCGGATCGCCGGAGCGGCGGGCACGGGCCGCGCTCTTGTCTGCCTTGCCGTGTCCTCGCTTGGGCTTGCGTTGAGAATATTCACGGTCGGCCACGCGCCGGCAGGGACCTCGGGGAGGAACACTGAAGGCCAGATCGCCGAGGTTCTGAACTCGACAGGCATGTACTCGGTCGTCAGGCATCCCCTTTACCTCGGAAATTTTTTCATGTGGCTCGGCATATCGATGTACTCCGGGCTCTGGTGGGCAGTCGTCGTCACCATCCTGATCTTCGAAGTCTACTACGAGAGGATCATGTTCGCCGAGGAGGAGTTCCTTCGCGGCAGGTTCGGCGAGGATTACGAAAACTGGGCTCGAAATACCCCGGCCTTCTTCCCGCACCTCCGAAAATGGAAAAAACCCCAGCTCCCCTTCTCGGCGAGGAACGTCCTGAAAAGGGAGTACTCGGGCTTTTTCGCGATGATCTGTTCCTTCACATTTATCGATGTCCTTCTGAATCTCGAGGCAAAACAAGGCCCCGCTCCGAACCTGTTCTGGCGGGTTGCCATGGCTGCGGGCCTTGTCATCTACATCGTTCTTCGCACCCTGAAAAAAAAGACGCGCCTGCTGTCTGTTGACGGGCGGTAGGCGCGCGTAGCGGCAAGAGGGAGTCGTGTGCGGCAAGAAAATCGGGAAACGGCCATCCGGGCCGTTTCCCGTTCGTTCGCCCTGGGCCCGGTTTGACGCCGGCCGACGTATTCGCCCGGGGTTCGCGTCAGACTGTACAGTCGATTCTCACCGGCATTCCGTATTGTCCTGCCTTACGTCCCAGCAGTCGGGGACCCCGCCGTTGTAATCGGGCCACGCGATCGTTCCCGATCCGTCGGCGCGCCAGATTATCGAGCCGGTCGCGGCCGACGAGGCGTCGAAAAACTCCACCGATCCGCCGGCCGTGGAGTTGTGGAAGGTCAGCGTGCTTCCCTGCGCGGGGTCGCCCTCCTTGTTGAGGAGAAGGACCAGCCGGTTTTCGGAGTGCGAGACGTTCTCCCAGTCGATCCTGATGCTGCTCGTTCCCGGGGTATCGAAAGACCGGAGAGCCGCGAACGAGCCTTCAGTCTCGATGCCCGACGGTTCGTAGAACTGCCAGTAGCCGTGGCTGTCGTCTTTGCAGGCTTCTCCCTCGAACCAGGTGAAGTGGTCGAGGATCATCGCAGGATCGTCGCTCGAGACCTCCATCCGCCAGTCGACGTGCGTATCCTGAGGCGTGCCGTAAAGGAATATCGCGTATTCATTTCCGTTCTCGACGAATATGTATGTCCAGAGCCATGAGCCGTCATCCTGCGGTTGCGGGATGGAATGGACCGCGAGCGCGAAGGCGGCGACCGGCTGCGCGACCGCCGAGTAGACAATCACGTCGAGAAAGAGAACGCGCACGGCCGCGTTGAGAAAGTTTGTCTTGAGCCCCTGCGTGGATGCAAGAAGGTTTCGGTCGAGATCGCCCGTACTGACTGCCTGCGGGTCGATGCCGGCGCCGTCGAAGAACGATAGATCGATCGCCATCGTGGAAAGGGACGGCAGGGGCGGCGCCTGCAGTTCGAGCGACGGGTCGACGGATGTTTCATTCGAGCATCCCGCGACTATCGCCATCATCAGGGCGATGCAGAGGGAGGGAACCGTAAAACGTTTCAGCATGATCTGACCTCCCGGGTCTTTGTGGTGGACGTTTATTTTTCCGGTCACGCCATGCCTCCAACGCATCCGCCGTGCCATACGGTCATTTTTTATCTTATTGTGGGGAAACGAGATGCACAATACTTCGTTTTCCCCGGGGTGTTGCTGGAAATCACAACTGTAGCTATAAAAAGACACGGCGCGTGAATTTCGCGCGCCGCGCCGGCTTTTCGAGGCCCCCCGCGTCCGGTCCCGGATTGCGGGATGGGACTGGAAGGGTGGTGTCAGAACGAGTATGAGAGTGTGAGACCCAGCGAGGTCTGCGATCCATCCTCGTCGAGATCGGTTTCGATGCTGAACTCGCCGAGCGATAACTGCCCCTTGTCGTACTTGATCATGTTATGCGTAAGGTCGAGCCCGAGGGCGAAGTGACGCGAGAAGAAATACCTGAATCCGCCGCCGAGGGCGAGCCCTCCCCCTTCGATTTTGGCGTCGACCGATCCTTCCTCGATCTCGAGCCCGTAACCGCCGAAACCGCCCTTGATGAAGGGGCGGAAGGGCTTGTCGGGCAGGAAGCGGTAGTACGCGAGCAGTTCCACCATGTAGAAATTGGCGTCTATATCCGGAATGATGGTTTCGTGCGTGGCTCCGCCGAATGACAGCTCAAGTGCGAAAACGGGATTGAACCTGTATCCGAAATCGAGCTGGAGCCCGCCGCCGTCGTCCTCGATGAAGATATCCTCATCCTCGTCCACATGAAGGGACGACCCGATGATCTTGAGCCCGAGATATATCCCGGCCCTGTCCTCGGTGACATCCGACGCGGCGGCGACCGACGGCATCGCTGCCGCCAGGAACAGAAGCGCCGCGGCGGCATTCAGGATCGCTGCGCATCCTTTTTTCCATTTCATCATCTTCTCCTTTTCAAAGGTTTCTCGAAGGATTCATGATCTTCGTATCGCCGTATTATCAATTACCGTGCCATGAGTAAATTCACGGAGCCGCCTCGCGGCGCTTCCCGGAACTTTTTAGCAGTCAACGGTTTGGCCCGCTGAAACTCGCTGCGCGCGAGAACCCCGTATCACCGCGACGCACCCGCGGGGTTTTCACAGTGTGAATACTATTCACGGCATTCTCCGCGCGAGGCCGTACGATTTTATCTTTTTATGAAGGTTTGTCCGTTCGAGGCCCAGTTCCTCGGCCGCCCGTGTGACATTCCAGTCGTTTCTGTCGAGAACGCGTTCTATCACTGCTCTCTCCAGGCGCTTCTTCGCCTCCTGCAGGGAAAGAGCTTCTTCTATGAAATAGCCCGCATCGGGCCGGGCCATCCCCCCGCCGGAAGGGATATCCGGATCCCCGGCTAAAGCGGCTGCCATCCGACCGGCGCCTTCCTCGGTTCCAGCGGGGAGGCCTGCGGTGCCGCCGTTCTCCCCGCGCCTGTCGCCGGCGCGCGCGGGTGAGGCGAGCCGGGGGCCGCCCGATCTGATCTCCGCGCCGAGGTCCATCACGCCGATCGTCGAACCGCGGGACATGATCGCCATCCGCTCGACCTGGTTTTTCAGTTCCCTCACGTTGCCGGGCCATTCGTACCCGCGCATAAGCTCCAGCACGCCCTCCGCGAATTTTTTGAGGGGCAGATCGTTTTCGGCGCAGTAGGTTTTCATGAAGGCCGCGGCCAGAAGGGGAATGTCGTCGGGGTGGGACCGCAGCGGCGCCGCCACGATCGGCACGACGTTGAGCCTGAAGAAAAGATCCTCGCGAAACCTCCCCGCTGCGACCTCGGCCTGAAGATTCCTGTTGGTCGCCGCGATCACGCGAACGTCGACCTTGACGGGGGCGTCGCTTCCGACCATCTCGATCTCGCCCTCCTGAAGGGCCCGCAGGACCTTGGTCTGCGTCCTGAGGCTCATGTCGCCTATCTCGTCCAGGAAGAGGGTGCCGCCGTCGGCCGCCTGGAATTTTCCCCTTCGCGAGGCGACCGAACCCGTGTAGGCGCCCTTGACGCTCCCGAACAGCTCCGCCTCGATCAATTCCTCCGGTATCGCCGCGCAGTTGACCTTGACGAAGGGTTTTCCGGCTCTTTTGCTCCGCTCGTGGATCTCCCTCGCGATCAGTTCCTTCCCGGTGCCCGACTCGCCCATGACGAGAACGCGCGCTCCCGTGGGGGCGACCCTGTTGATCTTCCCGAGGATATCGGCGAAATCGCCGCTTCGCCCGATGAACTCCTGTCTCTTCGACACCCTGTCGCGAAGGCGCCTGTTCTCCTCGTAAAGTTTGTGAAATTCGAGGGCGTTCTGCGAGGTGAGGAGTATCTTCTCCTTGCCGCAGTCTTTTTCCAGGAA
>JBFYZH010000024.1:0-25966 GCA_041309605.1 Candidatus Krumholzibacteriota bacterium | reverse complement strand
TCTGCGTTGGGCGAGGGTACGTCACACTGCCTGTAGTCGTTGTTCCCCCAGGCCACGATCGTCCCATCAGACTTTAAACCCAGGCCGTGCCACAAACCTGCCGCTATGGCTACAAAGTCTGCGTTGGGCGAGGGAATATTGAATTGCAACAATTGAATTCCCCAAACTACAATCGTCCCATCAGATTTTAACCCCATACTGTACTCATCATTTGCCGCTATGGCTACAAAGTCTGCGTTGGGCGAGGGAACGTCGCACTGACCATAGTAATTTCTTTCCCATGCTACGATCGTCCCGTCGGATTTAAGACCTAGAGTGTGATACACTCCCCCCACAACGGCAACAAAGTCAGCGTTGGGTAATGGTACATTGCACTGGCCAAATTGGTTCCGCCCCCAAGCTACGATCGTCCCATCAGACTTTAAACCCAGGCTGTACTCTCCACCCCCTGCAATTGCTACCCAATCCTTCGTGGATTGGTCTACGACCGGCCTACCCCAACTTACAACTGATCCAGTCGTCTGACCCTGTGCAATGCCGTTTTTCAGAGTAAGAAGTGTTAGAAATATTAAACCTAGACCTTGAAACCCTTTCATTATTCCCCCTTGTTATGAATCCCTGAAGAGGGATTATATCAGATTCATATTACGGATTCAATGATTCTGGCGTTTAAAGGGGCCTGAGAGCCTCAAATTTCAATTCTAACGGCCTCGGGGCAGCTCTTGTGTGTAATCCCCCCATCGAATTACCCGAGCTTCCTAAAAATATCGTTTAAATCGCGTCGGGGTGTTCAGCGTCAATATAAATTCCCGGTCAGCGTCGATTATTTCTCCCGGTTCTTTCCGGTAGAGATCGCTTCATTTTCTGTGGGAGAACCCGCCTTTTTCTTTCTCCTTCCCTTGTTAGATTCTTCCAACCTATAACTGGGCAGATTTAGTTCGAGGATCACGCTGTGATGGACCAGGCGATCGATGGCCGCGGCCGTTGTCATCGGATCCTTGAAGATCTTCTCCCATTTCGAGAACGGAAGATTACTCGTGAGCATCACGCTGCCTCGCTCATATCGTTCAGCCAGAAGAACGAACAACACTTCCATTTCCTCGCGATTCTGCTGGACGTAGCCTATATCGTCGATAATCAACGCGTCGTATTTTGACAGGCGATTAAGCACGCGCTTGAGCTTCAGGTCTCTTTTGGCTATCAGAAGATCCTGAACCAGAAGGCTGCAAGGGGTAAAAAAGACATGCCGGCCCTGATGGATCAGCTCGTGACCGATCGCGCAGAGAAGATGCGTTTTCCCACTGCCCGGATTGCCGAAGGCGAGCACGTTTTCGGTACGGTCTATAAATGAACCTTCCAGAAGAACATCAAGATGCGCGTTCACGTTATGCGGAAGACGCTTCCTGTCGAACATGTCCATCGTTTTCTCGAACGGAAGCTTCGATCGCCGCAGCAGGCGGGCTATGCGGTTTTGCCTTCGGACTTCGCGTTCTCGTTCCATGACATCGAGTAAATAATGCTCATAACTGAGTTCCTCGCGCCTGGCTTCTTCCGCCTGCTCGTGATAACACTCGCGAACCGTCGGCAGATGAAGCGTCCTGAGGCATTTCAGAAGAAGATCCTGTTGATCCATTGTTATCTGCATGCCGCCACCGCCCCGTCTAACAGAAGGGCGTCATAATCGCCGAGATCCACCTCTGCTATGTTCACATCCGTCACAGGCTCGGGTTTGCAGCCGCTTAGAACCATCTCTTCGACACCCTCAGCCGTTATTACCGTGTTTCCGCCTATCAGTGCTCGCAACGCATCGTCAACGCTCCGCTCGTTCTCCCTGGCCGCCAGATGCAGGATACGTAGATATTCCCTGCTCGCTCTCTGCGTCGAATGACGCTTCCTGAGCTCGTCATAAGCCATCCGGAAGCGGCTCGTCGGGAAGAGATCGTCGCGATACCGGTAGTTCTCGAAGGCACCGGGTTTTCTGACAAGCCAGTCGATGATGTGCCGGTACTGGATTCGGTGCCTGTTCTCACCCCTGAGCCGTGGGATGGTCTCCACCTTGCGCTGGGCGTACCACACCTCGAGATGCTCGACATACAGACGAACACCGACCGATTCCCCGATCAAACGACTGTCGACCGAGTAAACGTTATGATTGACCCTGATCGTGCTGCCCCGCGATACCCTGATCTCGCACCGCTTGCAGGCTTCAAGACGCCTTGCAGGCAACCGCTGCAGCACCTGTCGTTCCTCCTCAAAACGCTCCCCGCGACCGGCGTTGAGCTGCTTGAACATCCGCTCCAGGAAGACGGCATATTCGCTGCGATCAGTAAAATCCCTGCTCCCTCGAAGCATCAATGTTTGATCGACCGCTCTCTTGAACCGATTGTGCCTCTGTTCGACATCGCCGTTTTCGTGGGGGGAGGCCGCCTGTGTCTTCTGACCCTCCAGGCCATAATGTTTCAGCAGCCCTTCATATCTGCGGGTAAATTCCTCCGGATGATCGGCCTTATGAACCGCCGTACTCAATCGATCCGTCCTGTGCGCCTCAGGAACGCCGCCAAGTTCCCATAAAGCGTTCTGTAGCCCCTCCGAAAGGCTCTCAAAACTCTCCGAGAAGCATACCGTCCCCGTCTCCCAGTTCGAATACGGCAAAACATAATGGTACACCAGGTGATCGAACGGCTGACCAGCGATGGTGATACCCAGCTCGTTCATGCTCGTAAAATCCGACTGGCAAAGCTTCCCCGGCTTATATACCTGCTCAAAATATACCTCCCGCGCCGGCCCCTCGGTCGCCCTCCACACTCTCACCCTGCGCTGTAGAGTCCTGAGCTGCCCGTCCGAATATCGCCCCGGGTATCGTCGCTGCAGGTCCTCAAAAAGCGTCTTCGCCTCCAATCCGCCGTTCAACCTTAATTTCGAGCGTATATCCTCCCAAACTTCCGAAAACGTGTCCTCTCTCGTTCTCCATGTATGCTCTCTCTTCATTTCGCTCGGCATCCGCCCATGTCCCCGGTACCGCCGCGCCGTCTTCTCGTCCATCCCGGCTTTCGCCGATGCAACCGTTAAACTCTTCCCTTTATGTATGATTTTCATCAGCAATTTAACCTGCCTGTCCGTAACCATCCAAGCCCCCTTGTTTCATTGACTTGGATAGCCTATCAATTCCCTCATTTTCCGGGAATTTTAATTGTCGCCGGCCGGGAGAAATCAGTGTCGCTGATCATCGGGGCCTTTTGAAATGAGAATAATACCATTAAGGATGATTATTCGGAGATCTCAAACGTACACTATTACGGCCTAATATTTTCTTGAGAATCTATAAACCGGAGAATTCTTCTCCCAACTTTGAAGTTGTTGAGGTTCTCATAAAATGAGATAAATGACTCTGGAGATTGTAAACAAAGAGCGGCCTATATCCAAATAGGAAGAGAATTGGAGATCGTTACAAGTAGGAGCAATGCATTTTATAACAAGCTTGCTCCACCCCCTAGAGGTCTATCATGGCCTCCCCCCACCATCACTCGGTCACGTGACTTACTCGTTGCTTAGGGCTTCGTCGTCCGGTGACTTAAAACATACCAAACCGCATTCTTAAGACGCATCGGGTATGGTCCCATAATTCCATACTTGTAATCAAAATCGTGCATAACATCGAAAACTGTATCAAGTTCATCGGACTGGAGAATCGGCGCGCATTTGTGAAGTATTTCCCGCGCTCTTTGGACGTAGTGAGGATCGTCTGTTTCGGATAGCCAGAAATTCTTCCGACAAATATTCTCTGATTCCTGTCGATCACCGAAACTAAAGTCAAAACCCTCGTCGTGCATGTCAGGCTGCTTAACCGTCTTTGTTACCTCTTCCGGCATGTCCCGATATTGTCGCATGAGCGAAACAAAAAGGCCTTTTGGACTATTGATAGTCCGGCCACCCTTTTTCTGTTCGATGAGCTTGCTCAAGACGTACCGGCAAACATGCAACCTGATACCTTCATGCTCAATCTGAGTCTTCAAGTCCTCAATCTCGAATGTCCCAAGGTTGAATTCCGTCGTCATGGCTGAGAGAACTTCCTGGATATCGTTCAACATGACCCTGTTCCTCCAATTAATAATTGATCTGACTGCTGCAGTTTTTACTTCCGCCTTCATCACAAGCTGAATCAGACAGCAGTCAGAAGATGAAAATGAAGATGAAGAAGAAGATGAAGAAGAAGAACGGTATGACATCGCCGTTATTACAGCGATATTATCCTGTGACATCACCGTCATCTCTTTGCCTCTTTCTGAATTCTTTCTGTCTTAACCTGTTTTTTTGTCTCAACATTTCATCACGAACCATGCGTCTACAACTAACTGTTATTAGACTGGTATCAGGCTCACTATGAAATGTTATATTTCCGATATTTTCTTTTTTAAAATACTCGAAAAGTTCCTTAGTTTTCAGCTCCGGCTCCCTGAGTATCCGAGACCATTGGAGAAGAGTCTTGGACAATAGCCCCCGATTCGGTGTTGCGTACCATAGCTTGCAGACGATTCGAATCCAGGCTCCTTCGATTTCAAGAGGATGCTCTTCAAGATCCCGCGTCCAGTCGTTCGGGTAAAACTGAAAAGCCGGTGCTTTACCAGCATTCTTTGGGATACCCTTCATTACACTCACCGCCCAGCAGCATTTTCAAAACGCTCAAATTGCTGAACAAAGCTGTCAAGCGATGAACGACGAATCCACTGCTTACCCCGGTCACTCGTCCTGACGACCGGCAGGTGTCCCGCCCAAATCAATTCCCGGACGCTCCAGGGGCTGCGTCCCAGAAACACTGCGGCCTCTTTAATCGTGTAAAGATTCTGCGTGATCTTCGAAGGTTCCATCATGCCTCCCGTCTTCCTCTCCGCCCCGAATGATGTTGACAAATAATGTCATATTTGCCATCATCAAAAGGCTCAGGAAGTTCCGCCGTGTCATGCACAAGCGGTAGAGTTTGATCGACCCACAATCACCGAATAGTGATTGCACTTTCTGAGTTTCGCCCACCTGTTACAGCAGGTGGGTTTTTTCATTTACCATCAGCATCACCGCCTTCCTGTGTGTGTCACATCCAAACAGATATGGTGATTTCGTCAAATTTTCAAAATAATATTTCATCGTTTCCTGCTTGATCTAACATTACTGTGCTTATCCTAATGCAACCACCATATTATTTTCAAGACAAATTTAACATAACTTATGTATTATTAATATGTTACGTGATTATGTTGGAGGGGGCTCCCATGTATAATAAGATGCATGTGTGTGATTTTCAATCTAAATCGGCCATAAAACCATTAACGCATTTTCTATAAAAGAGATAAACGATTTTACGTTTTCCATTTGTCGAGCCCATTATTTATACTCAATCCAATTTATCCTGATTTAAATCATTATCTGCTTGTAGAATATTACCCCTTGTAGATCTTATATAGTCCTGGAAACTGGTCGAAGATACCACGACAGCCACAATTCCAGCCACAAAAAAGGCCAGGAGAGTTTCCTGGCCTTCGTAACTTGTTTAAAATCTGGAGCTGGCGGTCAGAATCGAACTGACGACCTGCGCATTACGAATGCGCTGCTCTACCTGCTGAGCTACGCCAGCTCCCGACAGCAATCAATATATCAACAGGACGTCACTTTTCAAGGGATTTTTTCGTGGGTTCAACTGACTCTCATTACTTCCTGAAAGGTTGTAAGACCGCGGAGAACCTTGTCCGCCCCGTCCATCCTCATCGTCCTCATGCCCCTTCTTATGGCGGAGGCCTGTATGACAGTGTCGGGTACTTTCTCAAGGACCAGTCCCCTTATTTCGTCGTTCATCTCGAGATATTCATATATGCCGATCCTCCCCCTGTATCCGGTGGAATTGCATGCCCTGCATCCATTGCCCCGGAAAAAGGGTTTTGACCTGTGACCGTCCAGGCCGAGCAGTTCGTACTCCCTTTCTTCCGGCCTGTACTCATGCCTGCATTCGCCGCAAATGAGCCTTACGAGCCTCTGACCGATGACGCCCTTTATCGTCGAGGCGAGCAGGAACGGTTCCACATCCATGTCTACCAGCCTGCTGACGCTTCCGGATGCAGTGTTGGTATGAAGCGTGCTGAACACCAGGTGCCCGGTCAGGGCCGCCCTGACGGCGAGTTCCGCGGTCTCATGATCCCTGATCTCGCCCACGAGGATCACGTCAGGATCCTGCCTGACTATGGCCCTGAGCGCCGAGGCGAATGTGACGCCGGCCTTGACGTCGACCTGCCCCTGATTTATCCCCCGCATTTCGTATTCGACGGGGTCTTCTATCGTCACTATGTTCAGGTCATTCGAGTTGATCTCGTTGAGCGTGGCGTAGAGTGTCGTTGTCTTCCCGCTCCCCGTGGGTCCGGTGACAAGGATAATGCCGTTGCTGAGCGCGGCCGCTTCGCGGTACTGACCGAGCACTTTCGGATCGAACCCGAGATCGTCGAGTTTTACACGGACTGAACTCAGGTCGAGTATCCTGAGAACGACCTTTTCCCCGTACACGATCGGGTAGGTGGATACCCTGAAATCTATCTTCCGGTCGTCGATCAGCCGGTGTATCTTTCCGTCCTGCGGCATCCTTCTCTGCCCAATGTCCATTTTCGCCATGAACTTTATCCGCGATATGACCGCCGGCTGATGTTCCTTGTCTATGATGGATACATCGTGCAGGACACCGTCGATCCTGTACCGTATCCTCACCTTGTCGGACTCCGGTTCAATGTGTATGTCGCTGGAGCCCTTCTTAACGGCATCGGTGAAGATCGAGTCGACGAGTTTGATTATCGGCCTGTCGTCGATCTGCGCGCCTCCGTCGGGAAGATCTTCCGCGCTCCCGCCCGAACCCTGTCCTGAAGGATCGCCGGCCAGGCCGCCGATGAATTCGTCCATCCTGGTCTTTTCCCCCCAGTACGAATCGATGGCCTTCAGGATATCCTTTTCCCCCGCCAGGACGGGTTCCACGACCATGTTCGTTATCCCTCTTATCTTCTCAATGGCGAAGATATCGAACGGGTCGACCATCGCGATCGTAATGACGTTCTCGATCTCGAACAGCGGGATGATCCTGTATTTACGGGCGATGGACTCGTCGATAAGATCGGCGGCCGACGGGTCGATATCGTAGTGTTCGAGTTCCAGGTAGGGTATCTGCAGACCGTCGCCGATATATCTGTTTATCCTGTCCTGGTCGGTGAAACCTAGCCTGACCAGTATCTCGCCCATGTTCTCTTCGGTCTTTTCCTTTTCAAGACGGGCCTGTTCGAACTGGCTTCTGGTGATGATGTTTCGCTCGACGAGATCATCGCCTATTTTTTCGAGGAAAGATGATATTACTTTTGACTGCATCATTTCACTTTGCCATTCTGAATAAAAGCGGCATCCACCGCGGTTATCCCGCCGATGATCTTCGGTGTCATAAAAACCGTCAACTCCGTTCTATTCGTTTCAAGCGACCGTTTTCTGAAGAGATATTTAATAATGGGTATGTCTCCGAGGATAGGAATCTTGTAAACGGATTCGATTCTGCTCTCCCCGATCAATCCGCCTATTATTAACGTCGAATTGTCATCTACGATCACCCTGCTTGTCGTCTGTTTCGTGCTGATTATGGGTATTTCGTCTCCGTTACTCACGGTCCGCCACTCCTTGACGGAACTTACTTCTACAAGGATATCGATTATTATCGCTTTGCCCGGCCTCACGTGAGGAGTCACATAGAGTTTTATCCCGACTTCCTCAAAATTGACCGTCGTCGTGGTTATCCCGCCGCTGGCCTGTCCGAATGACTGCTGATAGGCGACCTTTTCGCCGACGAGTATTTTCGCTTCACTCCCGTCCATCGCCATCACTTTCGGCGCCGAAAGGACATTTGTATTCGTCTCCCTGGACAAAAGGTTGATAAGGGCGTCCACATCCCCGTTATATATGTTCAAAAATAGTCCCGATTTTTCGGTATCAAGATCGATCACGCCGGCCGCCGAGATGTCCCCTGTTATCTTCGTCGAAAGAAGTTCCCAGTCCACGCCGCTCTGCTGGTTTTCGCCGAGAACGACCTCGACCACCCTGGATTCGATCAGAACCTGAGGCGTCGCGCCGTCTATTCCCACCAGGCCTTCCTCCATTTCGATGATCCGTATCACATTTCCTTCTTTCACGTATGAAAATCCGCACGACCTGCAGACCGAGGCAAGCGCCTCCTCTATACTGACATCCATCAATCTTGCCGAAACCTTTCCGCTGATCTTCGGCCCGGAGACTATGTTCAGGCCTGACATCTTTGCCAGCAACCGCATCGCGTCCCCGATCTCCGTATCGACGAACTCGACCGAAACATTCATCGCTTCCTCGCCGCCGGATATCTCCCCTACGGGATGGGCGGCGCGGGCGGGCGTTCCCGCGGTCTGAGCGACCATAAAAACGATCATCAGGATCAACGAGCTAATGCATTGTTTTCTCATGTAGGCGCTCCCGCTACCTTGTGAATATCTCTTTCGTTTCCTGAGCGTTCCTTAGAACGACCTTGTTCATCGTTATGCTCACGACTTTATAACCATCGATTGTGTCTCCCGCCTGTACTTCCCTTTCGCCGAACAGGGCTATCGCCCTGCTCCCGGCGATCACGATGCCGGTCAATTCCGGCAAGATCCCTTTTTTCTCCGGTATCCCGCCGAACTGCGCTGCATCAAGTATCTTATCGTCCGTTCGCACGAGAGGTTGAAATATATTCCGCCGCCACCCGCCGCCGGATTTCAATTCCCTTTCCGCCAGCAGCGAATCAAGATCTGCCATCAACGCCTTGAGTTCCGCGAGAATTTCCGTCGAACCCGCGGTCTTCCCGCCGTCGTCCTTTTCCTGTCCGGCAAGCAGCTGCCTGACGTTGAATTCAGTCTGACCCGCGGCGTGTCCAGGCGATACAATAACCGCCGTCCATACGATGATCGCGATCCGAAGCGCCCTCATGCCGTCACATTTCCTTTCATTCGCCGCCAGTGCCTGCAGGCGGTCTTATGAACCCGTTTATATGAAATTCGGCCGTAATGGCAGGCGGCATCATTCCGTCCGAGCGGATGTCGAGGAATTCGACTCTCAGGAGTCTGCCGGTCACCTCGATCCGCCGGATAAACCTTTCAAGTCCTTCATAACGGCATCTAATCGACACTGAGATCGGTAAAATAGCGTGATCTTTCCCGTCGATCTTTTCCCCGGTGCTCAAAGACACGATATCCACTCCCGATTGCATTGAGATCTCCGATATCTCATCCAGCAGTTTCCCCGCTTCGGAGTTTTCCGGGATCTGCGCCAGCAGCGATTCATGCCTGTCCTTGAGCGCTCTCCATGATGCACTGATATCTCCGGCAAGGACAAGGTCGCCGCCGACTCTCGGAATCTCTTCGAGGGAAAGAAATTCTATCTGCTTGCGCAGATCGGCGATCCTCGATCGCGTCGATCTGATTTCCTTTGCCCCAGGCGAGAACTTCGAGAAGAGCAGCAGCACGATCATCACCGGCGCAACTGCCAGGACCATTAAGACCTTTCTTGCGATCGCGCTTTCAGGCATCGCCTTCATCTTGCCACCTCACAGTCGATCTCGAACCTGTAGCATCTCCTGCCGCCGTGCATTTCCAATTCACATCCGGCAAGCGCGACCTTGTCGAAAAGCGGATATTCTTCCATGAACGTCACCAGCCCGGCCAGCTCGCGTGGAGTTAGGGACCAGCCTTCCAGTTTCAGCTCCAGGATTTTTTTTCTGTCGTTGTTATCCCCCCCGGCCGCCTCAAGGACCTGCATGTCGTCAAGCCAGATATCCCTGCCGGCTGCCGCAGTCAGGTCGCTGATTACCGACGACCAGATTACGCGGCCCTTTAAATACTGCCGCACGATATCCCTTGCGGTATGCATGTCGTTCTTCCGATCGGTAATATTGCCGATGCCCGCAAGAATCTCCGACATTTGAGATTGCCGGACCTTCAGGCCGGCAAGGATTTGTTCATCCGCCGTCATCCTGCCCCTGAAGACCTTCAGGGAATGTTCCTGGATCAAATACAGCCCGCTCAGCCCGATAATCGCCGCGGATACGAAAAAAACCAGTATCCTTCTCCCATTCCACCTCAGAAGGAAGATCCTGTCTGCCGGTATAAGATTGATATTTTCCATGTCAACATCGCCTCAAAGCTAGACCGACCGCGGTCGACATCAGGGGAAAAGGCACATCTTCCACGTCATATTCAAGGGCGCTGAAATGCTCCGGTCTTATGACCTCGGTGTCCCTTCCGAGTTTTATACTCAGGAACCTGTCAAGGTTGGGAAGCATCGCCACTTCTCCTGAAAGCAGGTATCTGTCGGGATCTTCGCCCACCGCGTACTGAGCCTTGAAATACTCGTACGACCTTTTGATTTCCGATACCAGATTGTCCAGCGGCCTCTCCATGGCCGAATATAAACTGTATTCAAGCGAAACCGGATCCACGCGCTCGCCGCCGAGGATCTTTTCGTTGAATCCACGGCTCAGCATATGCCCTTGCGCGTCTTCCTCGCCGCACCCTATCAGCGCGGTTATTGAAGAAATGATATCCCTTCCGCCGTTTTCGATTCTGCGTGACATCATCAGCGCGCCGTCGCGCGCTATTATGAATGTTGTCCACCTGTATCCTATCTCGAAAAGCGCCATAATCCCCGGGAGCGGGTCTTTCATATGGCTGACCAGCCTGTGAAGCGCTGTCGATCTCGTTTCGACTGCCGCTGGAAACAGACCTGCATCCAGGATTATCCCCAGCAACTCGTCCACTTTTTCTTTTCTCGATATCGCCAGATGCACGTTATATTCGTTTCCTCCCGGCCGTTTTTCGGCCGTAAAATCCCATGCCGCTTCTTCGGCGGGGAAATCGGTATGCTTGGGCACCTCCCACTTCACGAGTTCCTTCAACTTTTTCCTGTCGACGCACGGCAAGTTGAGGAATCTTTCGGTCACATCCTGGTACTCAAGCACCGATACGGCGTTCCTTGCCCGGACACACGTCCTGCCGTCCGGTTGTGTCAGAATGCCCCGTCGCAGAAGTTCCATACCGGATTCGTCCTGTCGCCGGTCTGCGCTCACTACGGCCATTTCCACGCGCTTTATTCCGCCGCGCGCGCGTATCTGGGCGAGTCTCACCGCTTCGGGACTTATATCGATCCCAAGCACTCTCTTATTTTCTGAAATCAATTCCACTGCTTATGCTCTCCCTTGCCGTACCGGTTATCCGGCCCGTGGAATCATCTGAAATTCCTGCAATAAATATCCATCTCGAGCACGGTCGAATCCGGATCGATCCCGAGCCGCCGTCCGACGTGTATATTTATCCCCACTCTTCCCGTTGACGAGAACCCGCTCATCGAACCGTCCACCGAAAAGCTTCCGCTCACAAAATCGACTTCACGATCCGCAAAGGGGGGAATCATGGTCATCCCCGATGCGCCGGCCGACCTGAACATGAACTGATCGCCCCCGCCGTTCGACGCGAACAGATATCTAATCGAATCCGCCGGGTCTGACGACCTGTAGAATCGAAGCGCCGATCCGTCCTGGCTGACCCAGGGTCTCATCGTCGCGGGGCTGGCTACCGCCTCACGCAGCTCGTCTGATAGCGCGGCGAGCGATTCCCTGGCCACCTGATTCACTTCAGCCTTTCCCTGTGCGGTCCACAACGACGAAAGAAGATCGACCACGAGGGGAGTGGAAGTCATGGCCATGATGCCGAGTATCGTGATGCACACTATCAGTTCCATCATGGTCATTCCCGAATCCGGCCGGCAACCTCCCTCGACCGCATTTCCCGGCCGGTCCGCAAACACCGTGCATTCGATTTCTCCGATTCCATGTCCGGATTTCATGCCTGACCTTTCACTCGGCGATATGGGTCACCAGCGAACAGATGATCACATTTTCCCTTCTGACGACTATCCTGACCTCGACGAGAGTAGGATTTTCTCCGGACGATCTTAAAGAAGTCACGGTCCGTCTCCACTCGCAGTCGCCTTCGGCCGTCCAATCCAGGGGTTGGACACTCGCCCCCGTCAATATCGATTCTTCCATTCTCTTCTCTGCGACCTTCACCGCTCCGGTCAGTTTATCGTCCTCGCTTGCCGCGGACAGAACCTGCGACTGCATGATCGAAAAGGAATAAACGACCGTACCCAGTATCGCGATCGTGATCAGCAGTTCGACAAGGGTGAACCCCTTCTCCCCGGACCGTCCCGCACGGTATCCGGCCCCGTATCGCGAGTCCTTGTTCAGGTTCGGATGTTTCAAGTCGTTTTCCTCACAATCGTATCTCCCTCCAGTTGCCGGCCAGTCTGGCCTCCCCCGTGCCGGAGGCGCATCCGGGCGGCGCCACTCCCGGCGGCATCGCGGATGGCAGATATGCGTCGTTTCCCGTCAGCACGGAACGGCTGCCGATTCTGTCGCCTCCGAACACCCGCGTCCAGACTGAGCCGTTGACGGTCACCCTGTCGGCCAGGCTCAACATGTCGGCGGCAAACGCAAGGCCGTTGACGGTCGCCGGTCCCGATATCGATATTCTGTAATCGGTAAGCAGCGTTCCGTTCACCAGGACTTGCGACCCGATGGCGATGCTGCTGTTTCTCGCGAAAATCAGGTTTCCGCTTCTTCCTGCCGTGCTCCCTATACGGGTTTCGTTTCCGTTGACCGTCACGCCGTTCGACGCTATGAAGGTAATCCCGTCCGCCACCGTGCAGTGGTGATCGACGACGACGGATCCATCGACGACAACCATGGATGAACCGCCGCTCGATGTTATATCGCTGTGGTGATATATCCACAGTATGCCTCTTGCCATCACCGTGTCCGCCAGCGCCCTGTCGCCCCAGATATGGATCCACCAGATTTCCGAGGCGGCCCTGGAGATCAGAACATCGTAGAACGATGTAGATAACGCGGGATTCTGCGGAGCCGGATCCTGTTCGGTATAATCGATGGGATCTCCATCGGTGTAATGAACCGATTCCCCGAAAGGTACGTTGAACGTCACGTCATCCTCGTCCATCGACGTGGGTTTGACGATACCCACGCTTCCATTGACGTAAACGTTCCCCGATACGCCCGTACGCGAATTGATCGTGAGATCCCTTCCTCCCCACTGGAAGAGGGAGAAGGACCCTGCCGTTTCGGGAATGGTGACACCGGTTCTTACGTCTCTCGTCAACCCATTCACCGATCCCGAACCGGTTATCATGTCCCCGGATTCGCCCGCCGTATAGCTGCCGGCGACTCCTCCTTCGAAAACGACCGTACGCGCATCGATATCTCCGTAATCCTGTCCGTCCGGGCCGTAAAGTTTGCCGGAGTACTTTACCTCCCAGAAGGAGTCGTTCAGGCCGGCTTCGGCGAGATACAGCGCCCTGGCCCGGTCGAGGACGACCACCCCCGAAACGGCATTCTGGCCGACAAAGGTCTGCACGGCCATGGCCAGCGTGCCGAATATGGCGATCGCGACTACGAGAGTCACCAGAGCTATCCCCCGGTCATCCAATGCCAGAATCTTCATATTTCAGGCCGTCCGCTTCACTTAAGGATTCGTTACAGCCGTGTTATGGGCCGCTTCGCTGCACAGCACGGTAAATGTACTGTCCGATGTCTTGGTATACGTGATGGTCCCGTCAACCGGGCACACCGGTATCTGCGCGTTCATGAACATCGAGGCGGCAAGGTTGTCGGGAAGAACTCCCTTGTGTTTCGCGTAATAGATGCTGACGGCCGACCGTATGGTAGCCTGGGCAGCCTGACAGGCGTTGATCTCGGCGCTGTCGGTCATGTTCATGTAAGCGGGGACCGTGACCGCAGCTATGAGACCCAGTATTACTATCACTATCACGAGCTCTATGAGGGTCCACCCCCCGTTTTTCATTCTTGCGTACATTCTTTTTCCTCCGTAGATAGAAATAGGACACCAGAAACTGCCGGTATATCCGGCCCGAAAACGGCCTATAAACCACCCCCTTTAGCCACTTTCATCATCTGCATCATGGGCGTTATGAGTGAAAGGTACATGAAGGCTATGACGGAACCCATCACCGCTATGAGGATCGGCTCTATCGAAGCCGTCAATTTCGCTATCGCATAGGTTATTTCCTTTTCATAATATTCGCACAGTTTCAGAAGCATCTGGTCCATACTGCCGCTTTCCTCTCCTATAGAGATCATGTGCACCATGAGCGGAGGAAACTGGCCGGTTTTCTCGAACGAATCGGCGATCGTCGAGCCGTCGCTGATACTCCTTCTCGCCTTCAGTATCGCATCCTCCATAACGGCGTTCCCCGTCGACTTCGAAGCTATCTGAAGACTCCTGTCCACCGGAACACCGCTGCTGTTGAGAGCCTGGTACGTATGAGCGAAGGTGGAAACAGCGGTCTTTTTAAGCAGTTGTCCGAAAATCGGGAGTTCCAGTTTTACACTGTCGATCGTTTTCTTCCCCCGCCTGGTAGCGTAAATCCTTTTAACCGCCAGCATCGCGGTTACGATCGAAGCGACGATCCAGACGAGGTTCGATTTCACGAAATCGCTGACCGCTATCAGCGTCCTCGTCGTGACGGGAAGACTGACATTCGCGTCCCTGAAGATCCTGACGAAGGTGGGGAAAACGGCCACGAGCAGAAATGTAATCCCCGCTGCCGAAGCCACGACGAGTATTACCGGATAGGTGACCGCCGACTTCACGCTCTCGCGTCTTTCGTTATCCGTCTCCTCGAGGGCGGCGAGTCTGTCGAACACCTCCGCCAGCATCCCTGAAGCCTCTCCGGCTTCGACCATGGAAATATATGACTCGCTGAAAACATCCTTTCTCCCGCCCAGGGCCTCCGATATAGAAGTCCCCCCCTCGATACTTCTCCTTAGCCCCTGCGCAAGCCCGGTAAGCCCCCTGTCACCGGTCTGTTTTGCTATGAGGACTAAAGCCGTGTTTATCGGTATTCCGGCCTCGAGCAGCGATGCCAGCTGTCTTGTAAAGATGATCCTGGATTTCCTGCCGATCCTGAATGAGGAATACCCGGTCTTTTCGAGTAACCGCTTCAGCCCGTTTTCCCTTTTTTCCCTGACGGAGGAGACGAAGTAACCCATTGCGGCGAGCCTGTTGAGAAGATGGATCTTGTCGGCAAATTCCATCTCGCCGCTTACTTCCACACCTTTGGAATCGACTGCCTTATAAATAAAAAGAGCCATCTACCGACCTTCCGAGCCGCTTGTGACGGACATGAGTTCTTCCATCCTGCCGACCAGGTCTTCGACCTTGAACGGTTTGGCCATGTAGGCGTCAGCTCCGCTTGTGATCCCTATCTTTTTATCGTCTTCAAGAGACCGCGTCGTGAGCATGATCACCGGTATATTCTTGAAACGCTTGTCGAATTTCAGGAGCCTGCATATCTTGAATCCGTTCATTGACGGCAGCATCACATCGAGTATCACAAGATCGGGCAGGATCTCCTTGGCCGTTTTCAGTCCCTCCAGCCCGTCGTCCTTTACCGTCACCTCAAAACCTCTTTTTCCGAGTTCGACCTTGAGCAGCTCGGAAACCAGCCTGCTGTCCTCGACAACGAGTATTTTTTTCATGACTCCTCCATGGCTCGTGATTGCCCGCAGCACCTCCGGCCGCCATCCAGCAGCTGTCGGGGACGGACAGATCCTCTTTCATTCAAGAGTATTGTTCCCATGCAGCCCGGCTTCCCGGCCTTATAAGCCCATGCCTCCACAATGGCATGATGCGTCGGCCCGCATGATGGATTGCTGCTTATATCCTTTTCGGATGAGTCGGTTGCTAATTGAGCGGAAAATGAAACGAAAGTCCCTGAAAACGATCGAAGCGGTTATTTCAGGGCTTCGGACCTTTTTGCGTTGAAATCCCTGTAAAAGCCCACAGTCTCGAAGATATCGGCGGCGATGAGCGGTTTTCCCCTTATGATGAAGTTGGCCATGTTGAGCCCGACGCCCGGCCCCAGCATGAATCCCTGCCCGCACATCCCGACGCAGAGATAGAGGCCCCTGATCTCCCGAACCTCGTCGAGGATTATGATCCCGTCGGGCGTCATGGGGTAGAGGCCCCGCCACACGCGGCGAACAAGCATGTTCCTGAGTCTGGGAATCAGATCGATCAGTCTTCCGGCTATCACCGGCATGAATTCGGAGGTCGAGGATCTGTTCCTGCCGATGATGGGTTCGACTGGAGTGTAACAGAAAATGACCTGCCCTCGGTCGTTCTGTCCGAAATAGAAGTTCGCCGTTCTCCCTTCCGGTCCGGGCCTGATGTCCACGATCAGGGGATCGAAGAAACGTTCCATGGGGGCGGATATTCCTGCTTCATGACTTTCGGGAACCACAGGTATGTCCAGGCCGGCCATCATCCCCACTTCCATGCCGAAGGAACCGGCCGCGTTTACGACGACATCCGAAAAATATTCCCCCTTCGAAGTCCGCACCCCCTCGATCGCGCCGCTTCTTATTAAAAGTCCCTTTACGGGTTCATCGAACCTGTACTCGGCCCCCCGGTCCCTCGCTTCCTTCCAGAAGGCGGCGGCTGTCTTCAGCGGGGAAACCTGGCCGTCTCCAGGAGAAAAGGTGCCGCCCCTGAGACCGTCCATGCTTATTCCAGGAACGAGTCGCGCTATCTCGTCGGGACCGACCCAGTCGATGTCGAGGCCGAATTTCTTCTGACGCGGTAACAGGTCCCTGAGGGCTTTTTCGTCCCCCGCCGTGTAAATAGGGAAACAGTATCCTCCCTTTATCCAACCGATATCCGTTCCGTGTTTCTCTTTCCACGTGGAAAATATTTCTATGCTCTGCAGACAAAGTGATATCTTGGCGGGATCCGAATGAGTCGCCCTCACCCCACCGATGGCCGCCTTGTTCTGCCCCTGCCCGACTGATTCGGCCATATCGAACACGAGCACCTTCCACCCCTCGAGGGCGAGGAAATAAGCGGTCGGGCATCCCACGCTCCCCGCTCCTATGATTATGGCGTCGTACTTCTTCGTCATTTTTCCCGATCTTTTCCCATATTCGCGAAAGCGGACAGCGGCACTTCGGAGACGAAAGGCCTGCCCGTCGGGAGCGTCACATCCGCGGGATCGACCCCCTCGTTTCTGTAAAGTCGCAATATAAGGTCGGTGCAGGTCCTTCCGCCGCAGGCCCCCATTCCCGTCCTTATCGTGGCCTTCAGGATATTCATGTCCCTCACGCCAGCCCTGATCTCCGAGCGGACCTCGCCTGCCGTGATCCTTTCACAACGGCAGATCACCGTTTCGTCCGGTAACGGCTGTTCGAGACCGGTACCTTCTTTCCCTTCCTCTCTGTCGAGGACAACAAAACCGGCAGCGTGACAGGCCTCTTCTTCAGGCACCTCGAGCGAAACGAGGACCCTCTTCTTGTCGACAGGCGACTTCCTGACAGCGACAATCCTGCCTGTGCCGAGCGCTCCCCCCTCCATGTCCACCGTATTTACCGTGTCTCCTTCGTGAAAACCTTCGGTCGAAAGCTCGAACGGAACCACTACAAGAGCCGTACCCTTCCCGGTGTCGTAACCGGGCCTGACCAGCGTTATGGCAAGGGCCGGACAGGCATCGACGCACCTGAGGCATCCGGAACATTCGCCGTTAAATACGGGCAAACCCATTATCGAATCCCCGGGGATCGTTATCGAGCATTTGGAGCATGAATCGACGCACGGATTGCACGGTATCTCCTCGACACACCTGATGATGGGAAAAACCTTTCCGTTTCCTTTTGCCGGCCTGAAGGGGATGACCGCCCCGGGTTTGGATCGAAGGATTTTCTGTGTCTTTTCCCACTCGGCCGGGATATCCACATCCCGCCCGAGATACCTCGCTATCCTGCGGCCGGTGATCCTGCCGCTGAATATGGCTGCCGAAGCCTCGGCGATCTCTTCCGAATCGCCGCAATTGAAACATTTCACTCCGAATTTCTCCAGTTGCGTGAAAAGTTCGTTTATAGGAGAAAGACCCACCGCAAGAAGCAGCGTGTCCACATCGAAACTGCTCTCCGTCCCGCTGATAGGAACAAATCCGGCGTCCAGCCGGCAGATCGTAATCCTTTCGAGCGTTCCGTCTCCCTCGGCCTTCAATACCGTATGAGAGGTGTATACCGGGACGCCGAGTCGTTTGAGCTTATCGAGATGGACCTTGTAACCGCCGCATCTGTCCAGGGCTTCGACCAGGCCCACGACCTTGATCCCCGCCTGGATGGCATGATAACCTGTGATAAGGCCCACATTGCCGCCGCCGACGATGAAAAGCCTCTCGGTCGGCCGCACCAGGTCCCTGTTGAGAAGTGTCTGGAAGGCGCCGGCCCCATAGACTCCGGGCAGATCGCACCCGGGAAAAGCCAGCGTCTTTTCCCTCGCCCCGCACGCAACCAGTACCATGCCCGCGTCGACAAGAGAATATTCCCTGCCGTCGAAGATGCCGATCTTTTTATCGTAAAAGACACCCACCACCGTAGTGCCGGTAAGAACCCTGACGGAATCGAGTTTCTCCAGTTCCCCGGTGAGGATCTCCGCGATGCGGATACCCCGTATCCCCGCATAACAATCATCCCTCGAACCGAAAAAGGGATGTGTCTGAAGCGTCAGCTTTCCTCCAAGATCATTTTTATCGTCGACCAGAAGTGTATCGATCCCCAGCCTGCCGAGCTCGATGGCGGCGTTGATCCCCGCCGGGCCTCCCCCCACGATGAGCGCATCGGTCTTGATCTGCCTTAGGGCCGAGGAACCGGCCCTTTCATCGTCCGCAGGCAACGACGGGTACCCGTCGCAGCTTGCTATTTCCATGCCGTCCTTCAGGGGCGTCATGCATCCTTTCACCGGAAACCCGTCGACGACGACCATGCACTGGCTGCACTGACCGTTGACGCAGAATATTCCCTGAGGAGCGCCGTCCCTGGGGTGGTGGCCGAAGATCCTGATACCGTTGGCGTATAAAGCGGAAGTGACAGGCTCCCCATCGATTCCGTTCATCCTTTTCCCATTGAACGAGAAGGAAATCCTCTCTCTTTCCTCAATGGGTATGATGGGGTGCGTTTTCAGCCGGTGATCACTGTTTGTCAGGGAAGTTATTTCCAAACACCTCGTTCTACTGGGAGATAGTAAGCAGGACCTGATTTTTCTCCACTGATGTTCCGGGAGCCACCTTTAGCGATCTTATCACTCCGTTGACGCCGGAGGTCAGGCTGTTCTGCATCTTCATGGCCTCGAGGATAACCAGGACATCCCCCTCGCCCACGGTGTCTCCTTCTTTGACTTCAAAACTTACAACCATCCCCGGCATCGGAGCGGTAAGAGTGAATTCCGACCCGGTCCTGTCGGCCCGCGTCGATTCCTCGGCCTTCTCGCCGGAGGGTTTCTTATTTTCCCTGGAACCGTCCCTTGTCACTATCGGAGCGGTGTCTCCGGTCGACCTGGTCCTTGGCCTGCCGCCGACCTCCTCCACCTCGATATTGTAATATTCTCCGCCGACATACACGTTGAAGGTCCTGGCCGCGGGGCCTTTTTCAGGTCTCTGTACCTGTGGATTCACGGTGGCCTCCCCCTTGCGGACCTTTTCTATCATTTCGTCTTCCCGGGCGATATCCTCCAGGGTGACCGGTTTGACCTCCGCGGGCGGCTCTTCCAGGCCGTATTTCCACTTGAGAAATCTAAGCCCCGTAGTCGGGTACATCGCGTATATAAGGACGTCCCTTTCGTTTTTAGCGATCTGCGAAACGGCTTCGCGCGCCTTTTCCATCTCCGGTTCGAGCATATCGGCAGCCCGGCATTCGATCGGGTTCTCTCCCCTCGGGTAACCTTTCAGAATCATCTTCTGAATCTTCGGGTTCATAGCCACGGGGGGCTTGCCATACAGGCCATAGGCGTAATCCTTTATCTGCGAACTTATCATCTTGTACCTGCCGAAAAGGACGTTCTGAACGGCCTGGATCCCGACTATCTGGCTCGTCGGAGTGACGAGCGGCGGATAACCCATGTCTTTTCGCGTCCTGGGGAGTTCCTCGTATACCTCCGCGAGCCTGTCGAGCGCATCCGCATCCTTCAGCTGGCTCACGAGATTCGTAAGCATCCCGCCAGGTATCTGATGTTCCAGCACGCCCGTATCGATCACCGACATCCGTGTATTATTGAGGAAACTCCTGTATTTGGGCGCAATCTTTTCCAGATATTCGCCGAGTTCGAAAAGCTTATCCATGTCGAGAGCCGTATCTCTTTCAGTACCTCTCAAAGCCGCCACAATGGGTTCCACGGCCGGTTCGGAAGTACGCAGCCCGAATGGCGCGATCGCGCAGTCTATAACGTCCACGCCGGCCTCAACCGCCTTGAGATACGTCATCGAAGCCATTCCGCTCGTATAATGGCAGTGCAGTTGAAGCGGTATCTTCACATTCGACTTTATCGCGGACACCAGGTCGTACGCATCATAAGGATTCATTAATCCGGCCATGTCCTTGATGCATATGGAATCGGCACCCATCTGCTCGAGGGTGCGGGCCTTCTTCACGAAATAATCCAGGTTGAAAACCACGCCTCCGAGCCGCGGCATGGTGAGCGAATAGGAGATGGTTCCCTGTATCTCTTTGCCGGATTTACGGATGGCCTTGAACGAAGCCTCGAAGTTTCTCTCGTCGTTAAGCGCGTCGAACACCCTGAATATGTCTATACCCGATTCGGCAGCCTGGGCGACAAACGCTTCGACCACATCATCCGCATAGTTCCTGTATCCGACCAGATTCTGTCCCCTCAGAAGCATCTGAAGTGGGGTCTTTCTGATCCTTTTCTTGAATTCGATAAGCCTGTCCCAGGGATCTTCGTTGAGAAATCTCGTTGCCACATCGAAGGTGGCGCCGCCCCATACCTCGAGCGAGTAAAAACCGACCTTGTCCATCTGCTCGCAAACCGGCAGCATGTCCTCCGTACGCATCCGGGTGGCGAGCGTGGACTGGTGTCCATCCCTGAATGTCGTGTCCGTTATCCTGACCGGTCCCTGTCCAGCAGCCGTTGTTTTATCAGACATAATCTTCCTGCACAGGCGGTTCTATATAAGCGAAAATCTTCTTAAACGGACCCTTGAGGGATTTCCTCTTACTGCGAGGGTCCTTTTTGTCATCGTCTCACGTCGGGCGCCCATCTTCCACGGACTTACCCTCTGGCCGAATCTCTTGCCTGATTCACTCTTTTCGGTTTCTATATAAGCCTCGATAGCAGCCGAGATGGCGGCCAGAAGATCGTCATCCATCTATCGACCTCCCTCACACATTCGCCGCGCTTAAGATAATCCCACATTTTCCCGACTGTCAACAAGAATTACCTAAACCCCGGGCGACAAATGACGAAAACTATTGAAAGAAAGAGACTTCAGTCACTTCTACTCCCTGAATCGGATACGCGGGCGAGTCCCATATGGAGGAAACCAGGGCATGAATTCAAGTTATGCGGAACTTTTCCGCGGCGGTAACGGCAACAACGTCAAGGCCACACGCGTCCTCCATGTTGCCGCTATCGACCTTGCGGTTAAAAACCTTCTCCTGCCCCTCATGAAAGGACTAAGGGACGAAGGATACGACGTTGAGTGCGCCGCGGCCGACCTTGGAAACGGATCGGCCCGAGCCATAAGGGAGGAAGGATTCGTTTTCAACGATCTCGACATGGAACGAACCCTGTCCCTTTCGAACTTGATCGGGGGATTCAGAAGTATCCTCGCTCTTCTATCAAGAAAAAAATTCGATATCGTTCACTTCCACACCCCCCTTGCTTCCTTCGTGGGCAGGTTCGCGGCCAGAATGTCGGGGACGCCGAACATTTTCTGCACCGCCCACGGTTTTTACTTCCACGACAGGATGCCGTGGCAGAAAAGGATGTTTTTCGAGCTCGCCGAAATCGCCGCCGGGCATGGGGCCACCGATTTTCTCTTCTGTCAGAGTACCGAGGACGCCGATTGGGCTCTCGCGCGACGCTTCCTTTCCCCGTCCCGCATTCTTCATATCGGTAACGGCGTCGATGTCAGGCGCTTCAGACCGGACATTTCCTTATCGTCCACGGTAAGAAAGGAACTTGGACTGGAACCGGAGGCGACGGTGATCACTTTCATGGGAAGGCTGGTACTGGAAAAAGGAATACTCGATCTTGGCAAAGCCTTTACGGGAATCGCCGGCAACTGCCCTGGAGCAGTCCTTTTGGTCGCCGGTGACAGTAAAACAGCGGCCGACCGCGACAGCTCCACCTCCGGAAAGCTCCGGCAGATGATAACCATGAATAGCATGGAGAACAGGATAAGACTCATAGGTTTCAGGAATGATCCGGAAAGGATCCTTGCAGCCAGCGACATCTTCGTCCTCCCCTCATACAGGGAGGGACTGCCGAGATCGATATGCGAGGCGATGGCCTGCGGCCTTCCGGTCATAGCGTCGAATATCAGGGGGTGCAGGGAAGAAGTGACGGACGGAATAAACGGCATCCTTTTCGAACCGGGGTCCATTAAGGCTCTCGAACGCGCCATGATGACGCTCGTGAACGATAGAGGAGCGCGCATGACCATGGGAAAAAACGCGCTAAAGACGGCTCGGGCTGAGCTGGACGAAGATCTCGTGATCAAAAGACAGATCAGTGTATATCGGAAGATACAAGGAAACTGTTCCCGGCCGATGCCGGGAAACATTGGGCTGGAACAAAAAAACCGGCCCTCAACCATGAAGACGCGGTCAGAAACGGTGGTGGGAAGGGAGGGAGTTGAACCCCCGACACACGGATTTTCAATCCGTTGCTCTACCGACTGAGCTACCTTCCCACGCAGGGAAATGTCAGTTATTTTAACGGCTTTGTCAATAGTTTCTTGTTTGATTGCCTGTTAGCGAAGATTCTTGATCCCGGAATGTTCGACGTCGAGCATCTTTTTTCCGCCCACATACTCTTTCAGAACAGGTTTGGTTATTTTTCCCAGACGTTCCGCTATCTCCTGTATCCTTGCAATCTGTTTTTCGATATTCTGCAGTTTCCTGATCATGTCCGGATCGAGATTATCTTTCTCCATCAACATTAATTGGGTGTTTCCGAGTATGGAGCAAAGTGGATTATTGATCTCGTGATTGACGCTGATGGCGGTTTCGGTTATGGCGGCCAGTCGTTCGGCTTCGAGCAGTTTCGAATGAATCTGCCTGATCTCCCTGAGATCCGAAGCCACAAGCAGGATCCCGATCATTCTTTTTTCGCTGTCAAACAGCGCGGTGACTTTCAACCTTACGGGTATATCCTGACAGTCCTTTGCCTTCAGCCTCGTCATATACCCGTCAAGGGAACATGTTTTATTGCCCTTCATCGCGCTTATGCCCTTTTTCACCCGTTGCAGAGACAGGATTTTTGTTACCCGTTTTCCCACCATCTCAGTGCCAGAATACCCTGTCAACCTGCAGGAGGCCCTGTTGAACATGATCACCCTGAACCTGGTATCCAGGGATATAAGGGGAACCGGGGAAATGTCGAAAAGACTTTCCAGGTATTCTGTCTGGTGTTTCTGCTTCATGTCGCCCCCCGCTACGGCGTTTCCGCCAGCCGCGCGGCTGTTGTTGAAAAGATCAGAGGACCATGCCTTTCACTCGCGTCTTTTCCAGATGACTTGTTATTCTCTCAAGCAGGTCATTAAGTTCGAAAGGCTTGTACATGTATTCATCCGCCCTGGACCAGGTGGCAAGAAAATCTTCCCTCTCCGGGCTGTCGACTTTTCTCGCCGTCAGCACGAGGATCTTGAAAGGATTCAACTTACCCTCATCCATTTCCTGTTTCAGGATCCGGGAAACCTCGTATCCGTTTTTCCCGGGCAGCATGATATCCAGAAGCATGAGGTCGTAATTGCTCTTGTGAGCCTTTCTCAAGGCGTGCAACCCATCGTATGCGGCGTCAACGATGAATCCTCTCAGTTCGAGACTGTACTTGATGGTCTCGACGATATCCTCATCATCCTCGACGATGAGGATCCTGTACTGATCCATCCCGGTTCTCCTTTCTAGATCATCACCTTTTCGACAGTCATATCCTCTATCGAGCTTTTCAGCAGGTCGCTTAAATTATTTCCATCACCCGGACTGCATGCCCAGCCGATCCGTAACGGACACCCGCCGTCATTTTCCACGACATGAAGTCTCCCCTTCGTTCGTTTTTCAAAAAACAGCGGGTTATCCGAAGGCGCCATATTCGTATCCGCATATATCGCCAGCGCACATTCCTCCGCGACAGGCCAGAAATAGAAACCTCCGTTCTCAACAAGGCCGGGCTCCGGTTCGACTTCCGGCCGGACCGCCCAGAGGGACAGGACGTCCATCCAGCACCTGTCGTCATCTTTACCCAGGACATATAATGTCGGCGAATGTCCCCTTGTGACAAGCTCGCTCAGGGTCTTTTCGACGGCCGCCAGTGTGATCATGGTTTCGCCCGTCCTCCTGTCGGCGGCCAGGTACAGGTCCACCCTCCCGCCGCCACCGTCAGTTCTTTCAGCCGTCATCTTTCCGCCGTGCATGCCTACGAGACGATCCGCTATATACAGGCCGAGGCCGTGCAAAGTGCCCCTTGCCTTGTTTCCTGATTCATTTATCCTGCGTACTATGTCGTCAGGCAATCCCGGCCCCGAATCGGTTATCCGAAGGTCCACGAACCGAAGCTCCTCGATCATCCGTTTTATCTCTTCTATCGAAGCGTTGCCGGGAACGGTCCCGCATGGAAACGATTCTATGGATATTCTTCCCCCGCCCGGAACATGCCTCAGACTGTTCGACACGAGGTTCTGCACAACCTGTTCCATCATGTCCCTGTCGATGAAAATACCGGAAACCTCCCCGTCTACCCTTATGTCAAGATCGATCTCTTTCCTGTACATCGAGTTCCTGAACAATATGACGGCGTCCTCGACAAACCCCCTGACGTCCGTCACGGAGGGCAGGGCTTTTCGATTTTTGGCCTTCAGCGACGATGCGTCCACAAGACCGTTTACGAGCACGTTCAGCCTGTCAAGCGTCCGCAAGGCAGTATGTATGAATCCTTTCCTGCCTTCGGACGGCGGGCTGCCTCGGTCCGAAGCGATTTCCCGCTCCGCGGCCGACTCGTCCAGCATGATCGACAGCGAATTCTTCAGGGCGGTCATCGGAGTCCGCAGTTCGTGCGCGACCGTCGCCAACAGTTCTTCCATCGCCCTTTCTTTCGCCACGATGTCGCTGATATCCCTTACAAGAACGACTGACCCGATCTCCCTTGAAACCCTTTCAAGCGACACCCAGTCCACCGAAAGAGTCATGGACGCATCGTCGGATCCGGTGAGAACCCTGCCCGTAAGCGTCCTTCCGAGCATCCTGAACTCGTTCCAGATACCCCCGAGGTTGAACGGCGATATTCTCCTGATCTCGTCGATGTCTTCAGGCAGGGGACCCTCGACACGAAGGATCCGTGACAGGGCCTGGTTGCCGAAGACAATTTTGCCGTCTCTCGAGACGAGGGCACAGGCCGCGGGCAGTTGACTTACCGTCTCCCGCAGGACCGCCGTTTCGCCGCTGAGCATGTACAGCAGGGGATTGCGGACATCGTCCTCTTCGGCCATACTGTCGAAGAATCTGATCGTATCGCGCGCAAAAGCGTTTTCTCTCACACTGCCGAAAAACAGCACGCCTCTTACCGCGGAATCGAAGATCACTGGAACCAGGAAAAAGCTTTCTATCCTCGAACTGCCGACCAGATATGTCATGTTCTTGCGGCTGCTCCTGTAATAGACCTTTTCACGGCAGATGCCGTCGCCGGCGATATTATCATTGGAATACATCCGGTATGCGGCTCCGAGTCTCTCATGTATCTCGGGAACACGGTGCGAGAGTTCCCTGCCGTCAAGCATTACGTGCAGGCAACTT
>JBFYZH010000023.1:0-7320 GCA_041309605.1 Candidatus Krumholzibacteriota bacterium | reverse complement strand
TGCCTATGAGATATCCAAGCCCTATGACCGTGAAAAGGAGCAGGATCGAATTGGAGGCGAGCAGGTCCAGTACGCCGTGACCTGCTGCGGCCTGGGTCATGAAATGAAGATACGACATGTTTTATTCCTTTTATCGAGCGGGATTCGGGCGAATGAAAGCTCCGGGTATTCTGCCGCAGGAATATATCACGAATCCGGCAGAAATCAAGGGATGATCCTGCCGTGGTGCGAATAGACGGTGAAGTTGCCGCCGCGGGCGAATCCGACGACGGTGATGTTCATATCGCGCGCCATGAGGATGGTCTGGTGAGTGGGCGCCCCGCGGGAGATCGTAACCGGGATTCCTGCGCGCCGGGCCTTTATGAGGATATCCGACGATGTCCGGCCGGTCGAGACAAGGGCGCATTCTTCGAAGGGGGAGCGGTCGAGAAGTCCGCGCCCTATAGTCTTGTCGACGCAGTTGTGTCTTCCGATGTCGTCCATCGACCACTCCGGATCGGCACCGCGCACGCTGAGCCCCGAGGTATGAACCCCGCCGGTCTCGACGAAGAGCCGCGAAGAGTGCTGGAGCCAGGCGGATAACCGTTCGATCTGACCGGCCGTAACTGTCAGGGAGGAGTCGATCTGCGAACGCGCCAGAAACTCGTTGAGATTGGAGAAAACGACGCCCTTTCCGCACCCGGTCGTGTAGGTCCTGCGGTTTATCAGCCCGGGATCGGGCGTGCGGGAGACGGCGCATAACAGGACCCATCGCTTCGAATCGATTTCGCACGAGAGGAATTCGGAGATATCGTCGATGAATCCCATGGTAAAAAGGAATCCCGCGGCGAATTCCCTGAGACTCGTCGGAGTGCAGGATAGGGTGGCCAGTTCGACATCGTTTGCGACGATGGTGCAGGGCACCTCGACGGCCACCTCCTGAACGGCCCGGGAAAAGGTCCTTTCCCTGAACCGGAAGACCTCGATTTCAACCTTCGCGTCGCCTTCATCCCCGCGCATGCGCAGCTCCCTGTCATGAGTCCTTTTGTTTTTCGACGTATCTTTCATAGTCGTCCCTCGTATTGATATTGGCAAACCACGCCGCCTGGGGAAGGAAGACGGTTTTCGTGCGGCAGAACGGGTAGAGCGAGGCGACACGGCGTTCTCCGCCGTTCAGAAGCATCCGGGCGGCGGGGAGAAGGGATTTTCTGTACACGGCGAAGAGCGGCTCGGTCTGGCCTTCCCGGAGAGAAGGAACGACGATATCGAACTCTCCCGACCATGAAAGCAGTCCGCGAAGCGTCCCGGAATCGACGTCCGGCACATCGCAGGCGACCACGAAATTAAGCTCGGTTCCGGATTGCGCGAGCCCTGAAACGATGCCCCGCAGGGGCCCCTCGCCCGGCATTTCATCCACCGCTACGGTGTAATCCGGGTAACGGTCAGCCTTGTCGGCCGATGTCACTATGGTCACGGCGTCGACCGACGGTCCGAGCTGGCGCGCTATCCGGTCGATCAATCGCTCGCCGTCCACCTTCAGGAATGCCTTGTCGGATCTGATACGGCTGCTTTTCCCGCCGGCCAGGATAAGCGCGGTGACCGGTTCGGGGCGGCATCCGGAGAGCCAGGCCAGGCGCCGGACTTTTTCCCGGGAGATCAGAAGACGATCGGAGCATCGTTCGACGGCGCCCGGATCGGCAGGCCCGCCGCCCGTGAAATCGGCGTTTTGAAAATGCGCCGGTGCGGCGGTTCCCCGTGGGTTTCCTCCGGGAACGATCGAGCAATCGGGGATGATTCCGCCGATCTCTCCGTCGCTCACGATGACGAGAAAAGCTTTATCCCCGCTACCGGTTTCTATGCTGTTCCATGAGGTGCCGCGCGGATACGATCTTCCGCCCGGCGACGGCGCCGTGCCGCCGCATCCGACGGTAACGACGGCCGTGTCTTCGACGATTTCACATATTGCGCGCGCAATGGAGGATTCGTCCGCCCTGTCTCCCGTCCTGTAGATCACGATGGTTTTCACGGCGTTTCGACGACCGTTAAAACGCTTCCGGATATCCGATATCGACGAACGCGTTTTCGAGCCGTTTCTTGTGGTTGAGTTCCATGTTCGCCAGGTTGTCGAAAATCGCCTTTACGCCCGAATCGGCGCTGTTCTTCGACAGGCCCCTGTAGAACTCGACCGCCTGCTGCTCCTTTTTCATCGCGAGAGCTATGGCGTCGGCCGGTCTCATGGCGGTGCTGACCCGCGGAAGTTCCATCGATTCGGCGAGCTTGAAGTCGACCGGAGGGGCGGCGATCTTCATGATCATCGTCGGATCGTTCCTGAAATTCTCCAGCAGCTCCATGTGCCCCATCTCTTCCGAGGCGAGCTCCGTGAAGATCTCCCTTGTCGTCTTATCGGTCATGCTTTTTACCACGGCGGAATAAAATTCGTTCGCCTCGATTTCACGGGCTATCGCGACCGACATCACGCGGTCGAATTCGAGCTTGTCCATGACAACCATCCCTTCCGGTCCGAATGCATCTTTTCAGATGGGCCGGGTCATATTTTGTCGATCCTCGCGGCGCACACCTTGTATTCCGGTATCTTTGCCACCGGATCCAGCGCCGCTATCGTCAGCCTGTTTGCCGGAGCCTCGGCATAATGGAACGGGAGAAAGATCGTTCCCCTGCCGATCCGCCTCGTGACAAAGGCGGCCGTCACTATCGAGCCGCGCCTCGTGGTAACCCTTACCTTCTCGCTGTTCGCGACACCCAGGGTTTCGGCGTCCTCGACCGACATCATGACCATCGGGCCGGCGAGACGGTTAAGCCCCTCGGTCTTCCGCGTCATCGTTCCGGTGTGGAACTGTTCCAGGACGCGCCCGGAGCTCATGATGAGCGGATACTCGGCATCGGGCAGCTCGGCCGGTTCCTTGAAGGGAATCGCCTTCATCAGGCCCTTGCCGCGGGAGAATTTGCCTATGTGAAGCACCGGAGTTCCCGGGTGCTCCCTGGTCGGGCACGGCCAGTGGAGCCCGGTGCGGCCGAGACGCTCGTACGTGATTCCGCCGTAGGAGGGGGTCAGCGTTACGAGTTCCCTGAGGATATCCTCGGCGCCGGAATAGTTCCAGCCTTCGGCTCCCATCGTTCCCGCGAGCTCCTTGATGATTTCCCAGTCGTGTTTTGCGCCATCCGGAGCGTTAACGGCTTTTTTAAGGAGTTGAACGCGGCGTTCGGTGTTCGTGAATGTGCCCTCTTTTTCCGCGTAGGCGGAAGCGGGCAGGACGACATCGGCAATCGCCGCGGTCTCGGTTACGAACATGTCCTGCACGACGATGAATTCGAGATGTTTCAGCGATTCCTCGGCGTGAGTCAGGTCGGGATCGGAGATCATCGGGTTTTCGCCCATGATATAGAGCGCCTTGAGTTTCCCGGCGTGAGCCGCTTCGATCATTGTCGTCACGGTCAGGCCCGGCTTGTCGGGCAGCTTCACTTTCCACGCATTTTCGAACTTTTCCCTCAGCGCCGGATCGTCCACCTTCTGGTAGGCCGTGAACACATTCGGCAGCCCGCCCATGTCGCATGCTCCCTGTACGTTGCTCTGGCCGCGCAGCGGGTTGACGCCGCCGCCGGATTTCCCGAGGTTGCCGCAGAGCATCTGAAGGTTGGCCGTGGACCATACGTTGTCCACACCGGTGGTATGCTGAGTGATTCCCATGGCGTAAAAGAGGCCGGCTGTCGGCGCTTTTCCGAACAATTCGGCGATGGCTTCGATCTGCGCTGCGGGAATGCCCGATATTTTTTCCACGTACTCGGGGGTATATTTCGCGACCTCGTTCTTGAGATCCTCGAAGCCTTCGCAGCGCTCTTCGACGTAGGCGGCATCGTGCCAGCCGTTTTTTATGATCACGTGCATGATGCCGTTGAGCACCGCGACGTCGGTCCCGCACCGATGAGAGGCGTATATCGTCGCATAGTCGGCGAGACGGATCTCTTTGGGATCGATGACGATCAGTTTCGTCTTGCCGAAACGGACCGCCTGTTTTATGCGGGAGGCGATCACGGGATGCGCCGAAGTGGTGTCGGAGCCTATTACCAGGATAACGTCGGCGTTTTTAATGCCGGCGATGTCGTTTGTCATGGCACCGCTACCGAAGCTGGCGGCCAGACCGGCCACCGTGGAGCTGTGTCAGAGACGGGCGCAGTGGTCGACATTATTTGTGCCGATCACCGCGCGCATGAATTTCTGGAACAGGTAATTTTCCTCGTTCGTGCACTTTGCCGAACAGAGCCCGCCTATCGAATCGGCTCCGTGTTTCGTCCTGATGTCTCCCAGCCGCGATGCGATGAGGGAATAGGTCTCGGTCCAGGAAGCTTCGCGGAAAGCGCCTTTTTCCTTTATCAACGGCGTGGTGATGCGTTCGGGGCTCCCGACGAAGTCGAAGGCGAAGCGCCCCTTGACGCAGAGCATCCCCTGGTTCGTCGGGGCGTCCTCGACGCCGGTCGCGCGGACGATGCGGTTCGTCTTGCGGTCGACGTGCAGACTGATGCGGCATCCAACGCCGCAATAAGGACATACCGTCTCGACCGTTTCCAGTTCCCAGGACCTCGCCTGGCCTCGCGAACGCTTGTCTATGATCGCGCCGGTGGGGCAGAGCTGGACGCACTCGCCGCACTGTACGCAGGACGACGTTCCCATGGGGAGGCCGTCGTCGCAGATGACCTGCGTCTCGTGGCCGCGGTAACCGAAATCGAGAACCTCGTTGACGACCGTCGAGTTGCACCCGGCGATGCAGCGCCCGCATTTGATGCACTTTTCATGGTCGCGGTATATGAATTCGGACGATTCGTCGAAGTCCGGTTCCGCGTCGACGCGGAAGGACGGTCTTTCGATTCCGAGGTAGTACGCGGCGTCCTGCAGTTCACACTTGCCGTTCTGTTCGCAGCTGAGGCAGTCGTGCTGCCCGGACGACAGCAGCAGGTCCACGACCAGGCGCTGCGCCGCGAGGGCCTTCTGCGAATCGGTCGTGACGACCATTCCATCCCTGACCGGAATCGTGCATGACGTCTGGAGTCCGCGCATGCCCTCGATCTCCACCACGCAGGCGCGGCATTTGCCGGCCGGGCCCGTTTTCGGATGGTAGCATAACGAGGGGATGTAGACGCCGTTTTCGCGCGCTGTCTCCAGAACGGTTTTTCCCTCCGATGCCGGATACTGTTTTCCGTTGATAGTGACGACCATGGATACTCCTTGAGTTTGAAAAACTATCGTAACAACGCTTCGAATTCGCCCCTGAATTTTTTAACCATCGCCTGTATGGGCATCGAGAACGCGTCCCCCGTAGGGCACAGAGTCGTTCCCATGATGGTTGCGCACATGTGAAGGACCGTATCGATGTCCTTCATCGTACCGGTTCCGCGGACGAGTCCCGATAGGAGCCTCGCTATCACCGCCGAGCCTTCGCGGCACGGGGTGCATTGCCCGCACGATTCGTGAGCGTAAAAACGGATCGCCCGAAGGGCTATTTCCGGTATCGACGCCGAATCGTTTATGACCATGATTCCGCCCGAGCCGAGCATCGTGCCGGCCGCGGCGCATGAATCGAAATCCATCTTCAGATCCTTCGCCTCGGCCGCTGTGAGTATCGGAACGGACAGCCCGCCCACGATCACTCCCTTGAGGTTCCCCTTCACGCCCCCCGCCGCCTCGATGATTTCCATCAGGGGCGTGCCGAGGGGGTATTCGTAAACGCCCGGCTTGTTGACATGTCCGCTCACGCCGAACAGTTTCGGCCCGAAGTTGCCGGGACGGCCGATCGCCCTGAAAGCATCCGCTCCGTTGAGCACGATGAACGGCAGAACGGAAAGGGTCTCGACGTTGTTTACGATCGTCGGGCATCCATACAGGCCCGTATTGGCGGGGAAGGGCGGTTTGATGCGGGGGACTCCGCGTTTGCCTTCCAGCGACTCGATGAGCGCCGTTTCCTCGCCGCATTCGTACGATCCCGCGCCGCGGTGAACGACGATGTCGCACCCGCCGAGAAGACCGGCCTTGCCGGCCTCGGCGACCGCCTTCTCGAGGATGTCGGCTATCCATCCGAATTCGCCGCGGATGTAAATGAACGCCTTCGCTGCCCCGACGGCGCGCGAGGCGATCGCTATCCCTTCGACGAGGAGGTGCGGATCGTATTCCATGATCTGCCGGTCCTTGAAGGTGCCCGGCTCGCCCTCGTCGGCGTTGCAGATCAGGTATACCGGCCTGGGATCGTCCTTCGGGAGGAATCCCCATTTCATGCCCGCGGGGAATCCCGCTCCGCCGCGTCCGCGGACGGTCGCATGTTTGACCATCTCCACGATCTCTTGCGGCGCGATGCTCCTCGCTTTTTCGAGGGCGGCGTATCCGCCGGAAGCCTTGTAGCCTTTGATGGACCGGGCCTTGCGGTTGCCGCGGTTTTTAAGAAGTATGCCGCACTCGGAGCCCCATGCGCTCTCATCCCGGCGCGGGGGCATAATCCCCTTCCGGAGCGATTCGATCAGCCTGTCGACCCTCGCGGGCGTCATTTTTTCGTAATATGCGCCGTTTACCTGTATCACCGGGCATGTCCCGCAGGAACCGAGGTCCTCGACGATCGAAAGGGTGAACATGTTGTCGGCGGTCGTCTGCCCAGGTTCGATGCCGAGCCGTTTTTTAATGCGGGCGACGATGGCGTCCGCGCCCGCGAGCGTCGCGGGAATGTTGGTGTCGACCTGAAGGTGCCACCTGCCGACGGGGCGCGTATTGAACATTGTGTAGTAAGTCGCCACGCCCCAGGCCTGGCTTGTCGTCGTGCCGAGCCGCTGCGACACCTCGGCGACGTCCTCCCTGGCGAGCAGATTGTCGTTCGAGGACTGGGCCATCTCCAGCGCGGGAAGCAGGGCGGACTTGCGGCAGGGGTATTCCCCCGCCTTTTCCTCGAGTTTCCTGATGAGAGAATCGGAGAGCATAGACACTCCTGTCGATTAATTGTCCTTCGAATTCGATACTTCTGATAAGCTTTTCACAAATTATCCGGTTAAAAATCTGTTTTTCAGAGCACTTCAGAAAGGACTGGCGGTAGTATAATAAAGACCCATTCGATCTGTCAACCGGGAAGGCGGAAAAATTCCTTTTTTCCGTTCGATGTGTTTTTCCCTGCAAGTCGGTGGCGCCGGCCGGTCAATATCCTTTTTCACGGCCGCGGCCGTTATATCCCGGAAATAACCTGCTTTTTCCACGCATTACCGTCGATCCGGCGTATCTTCGCCGGTATTTTCCGGTTGAGCCGCGATGGTGAGGTGTGGTATTATCTTAACGAAATAACTACCTTATTTTTG
>JBFYZH010000022.1:0-3748 GCA_041309605.1 Candidatus Krumholzibacteriota bacterium | reverse complement strand
TCGAGATGCCTGTCATCCCGCCTTCGGCGACGTTTGCCAGCCCGCCGATCGAGATGCCTGTCATTCCGCCTTCGGCGACGTTTGCCAGCCCGCCGATCGAGATGCCTGTCATTCCGCCTTCGGCGACGTTTGCCAGCCCGCCGATAGAAATACCCGTAATCGAGCCGCCGCTTACGGTGGCGACCCCCGAAAGAGCCAGGCCGGAAATGGAACACTCCGCCTCTACAGACAAAAGCCCGACCGACAACATTTCAAGATCGCAGGCACAGGGACCGTAAAGACCGAATGAAAGCCCCCGGTGCATGGCGTCGGGATTGCGGCCGGGTTTCCAGAAGGTGATGTTGACTCCGATGACCTCCTCGACGCATTCGTCCCGGAAATTGAACCTTAGTCCCCTGGTCCGGGCGGAATTGCCGAAGGTCAGGCCATAATCGTTCGCACCGAGTGTAAGGCTCATTCTTTCATGATCGCAGTCGGGGCGATCTCTGTCGCGCCTGAAACGGACGGCGCCCGAGGAGTCTGATGCGGCAAGAAGAAGAACGAAGAACGAAATGATTATTCTCATCGCGGACCTTTCCTTTTTTTCGCCTGTCGCCGGAAAATAACGTCCCGGGACGAATTGCGCATGGCCAGCATGCCGGGTATCCATATATGACACATACGGAAATAAATCCCACATGTTACATGTAATAATTATTCAGTCATCGAGTAGGTCTTCGAGAAGCCTGCAGGCCGTTTTGACGATTCCCCTGCAATTTTCATGATGCTCGCGGCTCGCCAGGATCCCGGCCAGACCCTCGGGCGTGCTGATGTCTATGCCGACAAGGTCCCTGCAGACAAGCGAGCCCTTTTCGGCGAGGAATCTTTCGGCGAACCGGTTCACCAGTTCATAGGTGCGTTCTTTCGTCTCGTTGTCGTCCGCGCGGACCCGTCCGAATTTAAGGCCTATGACCATGACTGCGCCGGTCACGAAATGGTAAAATATTGTTGACGTTTCAACCCGGCAACCCTAGATTTCATTAGTATTGCATACCCGATAAAAGAAAAGCAATCCCAGTCTCATCCCAGGGACGCTGAGGCAATGTCCGGAAAAACCCTGTATTTTGCACCGGGAATATTTATTTTCATTTTTTCAATCATGCTATTTCAAAGCGCCGATCTTTGCGCCGGGCGCAGGTTCCTGGTCGGAACCTATCAGAATGAACCGTACGTCATGACGTCTCCCGGAGGGAAGGTCTCCGGAATCTGTATCGAAGTCATGGAGGAGATCGCGAGGCTGGAAGGGTGGGAGCTCGAATATGTCGGCGGCACATGGCAGCAGTGCGTCGATAATCTGCAGAATGGAAAGATCGACATTCTCGTGGCGATGGCCTGGTCCGAGGCCAGAGAGGAAAATTTCGATTTCTCGAAGGAAACGCTGCTGAAGACGTGGGGACAGGCATTTGTTCCCGAAAGCTCGGGAATCCGGTCCATCCTTGACCTTGACGGCAGGAAAATCGCGGTGCTCGGGGGCGATATATACGCCGGAATGACAAGGACGGCTGCCGAACGGTTCGGCGTGGAGCCCGAGTTCGTCGAATGCGGCGATTATCATTCCGTATTGAAAATGGTGGCAGCAGGCGAAGCGGACGCGGGGATCGTCGACAGGGTGCTCGGATATATGTATGGCGACGACTATGACCTCAAAGGAACCCCCTTTCTGATTTCGCCGATCGAAGTAAGGTTCGCCTTTCGCAAGGGAAAGTGGGCCGGCGAAATAAGGACAATCGACAGGCATGTGAGGATGATGACGGCCGACCGGGGTTCGGTGCTGCACGCCTCGACCGGCAGGTTCCTGGAAAGGGGCAGGCGAAAGATGCCGTCCTGGTTGATCGGAATGCATATGTTCCTTTTCGTTGTCGTGCCCGTCCTTGTCGTCGCCGGTATCCTCATGGCCCGCAGGATCAGAAAGACGCGCACAACCCTTTCCGAGAGGGACGACGAGCTGAACCATGCGATCGCCGTCACGAGGGAAGCGGAGCAACTTCTCGACATCACCGAGGGAAAATACAGGCTGCTTTTCCAGAATTCCCCTGAAAGCATCGCCATCTTCGACATGGATGGCCGGATCATCGAGGTAAACAGGCTCGCGGCGAAGATGGCCGGTCTCGAAAACAGGGAGATGCGGGGCAGACATATCGGGGAGATAGGGTTGTTGAAACCTTCCATTGGGCTGATCCTCGAAAAGTTCGGAAAGTTGCGGGATGAAGGCAGATGCGATCCCTTCGAGATCGATATGCATCCGGCCGGAGCGGAGGATCCGCGGCGATTCATCGTAACCGCATCCATGGCCCGGGGGGATGAAGGGGAACCGGTGATCTACACGATAAGCACCGATATCACCGACAGGGTCGATATGGAGGAACAGATAAGGCAGATGCAGAAACTCGACGCCATCGGCACGCTTGCAGGCGGCGTGGCTCATGATTTCAACAACCTGCTCACCGGGATTCTCGGATACGCGAACATGCTGAAACTCAGCCACGAGGACGATGCGGAAATATACAGATTCGCCGACATGATCGAAAAGTCAGCCCAGCGCGGGTCGAAACTTACATCTCAACTCCTGGCCTTCGCGCGAAAGGGGAAAATCCACGTCAAGCCTGTCGACATCAACGCCTGCATACGCGGCGTCGTATCCCTGCTGGAAAGGACGACGATTCAAAATATCGCCATAAGCGTGGATCTTGGCGCAAAATTTCCCGCAGTGCCCGGCGATCCCGGCCAGATCGAACAGGTCATCATGAACCTTGCGCTAAACGCAATGGAATCGATGCCTTCCGGAGGCAGCCTGATTATTGGCACAAGGAATGTGGAATTGGACAAGGCGCGGTGCGGCACCCGCAAGGATGCGCGCCCGGGGAAATATGTACTCGTTTCGGTTGAAGATACGGGGCACGGTATCCCGAAAGAACTGCAGCACAGGGTCTTCGAACCGTTTTTTACCACAAGGAAAGCCGGAGGAGGTCCGGGCCTGGGGCTTGCCGTCGTCTACGGCATAGTGAAAAACCATGGAGGCTGTGTAACCCTGGAGAGCGATGAAAACGAGGGCACAAGGGTGCATGTTTATCTGCCGGCCGATAAAACCGCGGGAATTCCAGATGGCAACCTTGCGCCTGTAATGCCTGTGCCTGAAAATCCTTCACGGGGGAAAAGCGCGCCGAAGAAACAAGGATCGGCGGAACGGGCCGGGGGACGGATCGTCATCGTCGATGACGAAGAGACCGTGCTGAAGATGTCGGGGGATATGTTGACGAAGCTCGGATATCGGATCGAGATCTTCAACGATCCCGCGAAAGCGATAACCTACTATGAAGAACACGGGGCGCAGGTGGACCTGGTGATTCTGGACATGATAATGCCTGGAATCGATGGGGCGGAACTTTTCAGGAGGCTGAGGATAATCGATCCGAAGCTCAGGGCTATCCTGTCGAGCGGCTATATCATCGACGAAAAAGCGGAAGAGCTTCTGGACGAAGGGCTTTCGGGATTCATTCAGAAGCCGTTCACGATCTCGCAGCTTGCGGAGATGGTGGAGGGATTGATCGGGAAGCCCGGCTTTTAAAAACCGCGGCTTCCACCTGTGCCGCAGGATATGGCCTTTCAATCGGTGAAGAAATCGAAGACATTGCCCAGCCTGCTGCTTGGAGCATCGTATATCTCGGTATATTTGCAGCGGTTGCACGTGACGGTCGTGAATTTTCTATTC
>JBFYZH010000021.1:0-25346 GCA_041309605.1 Candidatus Krumholzibacteriota bacterium | reverse complement strand
TATCCGAAAGGAAAATACAGGATCGTGCCGCTTATCGAGACGACGTCCGCAGTTCTGAACGCGCAGGATATCTGCAAGGCATCCGGAAGGGTGATCGCTATCGCGTTCGGCTGCGAGGATTTTGTGAGCGACCTCGAGGGGATTCATAATGATGAGGGACAGTGCCTCAAGGTTCCGAGAGCGCTGATAGCGATGGCCGCACGGGCCTGCGGTGTAATTCCCATTGATACCGTTCATGTAAACGTGCACGATCTTGAAGATCTGGAAAAAAACGTCACAATGGCGAGATCGCTCGGATTCGAGGGGATGCTGATATTGCATCCCAAGGAAATACCGGTCGCCCATAAATATTTCACTCCCAGCGGGAAAGAGGTCGAAGACGCGAGGGAGATGCTGGATCTGGCGGCGAAAGCGCAGGAACAGAACAAGGGCGTGGCGGTCATGAACGGCAGGTTCATCGGGCCGCCGATGGTGATCGCGGCGAAGAAGATTCTTTTGAAGGACAAACTCCTGAGCGAGAGACTGAACGTCAAAAAAACGAATCACAATCGATAATCCGAGCGGAAGGGCAAGAGGTCGAAATAATGAGGAAAAAACTCGTCATCGCAGGCGGCAAGGGAAGCGGGCAGCTGGCCATGTCCGTCTTCGAGGCGGTCAACGAAGTGACCGGCGAGTGGGAAATCGAGGGATATCTGAACGATATCGTCGAGGTCGGAGGATATCTCGGCAGGCACAAAGTGGCCGGTACAAGCGACGAAGTGGTGGATTTCGTGGAGAAAGGATACCACGTCCATTACACATTTCATCTGAACGCGAAAAACAAGTTTGAGAGGGTGCGGAAATTTCAGGGATTGAAGATCCCCGCCGAAGCTAACGCCACGGCGATACATCCGAGAGCGGTGATCGATCCGGATACCAGGATCGGGCACGGGGTCGTGATACTTCCCAACGTCGTCACATCGTTCGGCCCCAGCATAGGCAACTTTGTCCATGTCTACGCGGGAGCGCTCATCGGGCACGATAGCGAGATAGGCGATTACGTGACGGTGGCGGCCCATTCCGTGATCGGCGCGAGGATACATATTGGCGAGGGAGCCCATATAGGGCTGAATTCGAGCATAAGGGAGGACATCAGGATCGGAAGGTATTCGATAGTGGGGATGGGAGCGGTTGTGATAAAGGATACCGAGGACTTCAGCATCGTCGGCGGTAACCCGGCCAGGGTGATCGGCGACCTCAAGTAATTCCCGGCGTAAATCGCGCGGAGTTCATCCTCTCCCGGCCGCATTCCGGCTTCAATGTCCATTTTCGGGGAGCCGCCGGACCCGTGTCGGCGGATGGTGTCTGCTCATCGCCTGACGAGGCCGCGAAGATCGTCCTTCCCGCGAGCCGGGATTTTATCGGGGCGTCCCTGCAGAGGGATGCGGCGATCGCGAAGGACGCCGTAAAACTGACAGATGTGCTGAAGCGCGACCAGGAGGTACTTTGCAGGCAGCAGAGAAAATGCTGAGGACGTACGTTTAACCTTTGACGGAAAGGAATCGTTTCTATGGCGGGGGAAGCGTGCATTACAAAAACGGGTAAAGGCCTGGGGTTTTTCGAACGCAACCTCACGGGATGGGTGATTCTCTGCATCGCGGCGGGCGTAGTGCTCGGCAAAGTCGCGCCCGGGATCGCGAGATATCTTGACGGCCTCTCGATATTCGTCGGCGGAGCGCCGGTTGTTTCCATACCGATCGCAATCTGCCTGTTTTTCATGATGTACCCGATCATGGTGAAGATCGATTTCGCGGAGGTGATGAAGGCGGGCAGGAGCGCAAAGCCCGTGGGTCTTACCCTCTTCGTGAACTGGGCGATAAAGCCTTTTACGATGTACGCGATCGCCGTCTTTTTCCTCGGTTTCGTCTTTCGGGGCCTGATAGGCGCCGAGGCGACCGATCTTGTGAAGATGCCGTTCAGCCTTGACTTGCCGGTCGGCGCGGTCCATGGAGTCGGCACTGTCGTTCTTTCGGACGGCGTGAAGATGCTGCAGGTTCCCCTGTGGCGCAGCTACCTTGCGGGCTGCATTCTCCTCGGCATTGCGCCATGTACGGCGATGGTGCTTGTCTGGGGCTACCTCGCGAAGGGAAACGACGGCCACACGCTCGTCATGGTGGCCATCAACTCGCTGACAATGCTCTTTCTCTACGGGCCGCTGGGGGGATTCCTGCTCGGAGTCGGCAGGCTGCCCGTGCCGTGGCAGGCGCTGCTGCTTTCCATCGCCGTGTACGTCGCCCTGCCCCTCGTGGCGGGGTATCTTTCCCGCAAATGGATCATCCGCGCGAGGGGCGAACAATGGTTCAACGAGAAATTTCTTCACGTGCTGACGCCGATCACGATTATCGCCCTTCTCGCGACGCTCGTTCTGCTCTTTTCGTTCAAGGGCGATGTGATCATATCCAACCCGCTCACCATCCTATGGATCGCGATCCCCCTGTTTATACAGACCAACCTGATCTTCTGGATCGGGTACCTGCTGTCGAAGCCGCTGAGGCTTTCGTACCAGGACGCCGCGCCGTCGGCGATGATCGGAGCGTCGAATCATTTCGAGGTCGCCATAGCTACGGCGACGATGCTGTTCGGCATTTCTTCTGGAGCGGCCCTTGCAACGGTGGTCGGGGTGCTGATCGAGGTGCCGGTGATGCTGATGCTGGTGAAGATCTGTCTTCGGACTAGGCACTGGTTCCCGGAGGAAAAAACTCCGGTTCCCTCTTGACAATATGCAAATATGCGCATATATTCATCCTCATGAAATATGAAGAGGCAAAGGCAAGGGCTGACATCATGAAGGCGCTGGCGCATCCCATTCGCTTTCTACTGGTGGACGCGTTGAGCCGTGGAGACCTGTGCGTGAACGAGCTCAACAAATTGGTGAACGTCGACCAATCGACCCTTTCGCGACACCTGGCGCAGCTCAAGGAAGTCGGAATTGTAAGCGAACGCAAGGAAGGGACGAAGGTTATTCATCATTTGGCAAGTCCATGTATTCTCCAGGCGGTAGACTGTTCCATGCAGGTTTTGAGGACGGAACTTGAGCGACGGAAGAGAGTCCTGGAAGGCGGTAAGCGTGAAAAAAGAGATTAAAATCCTGTTTTGGATGATGGTGGTCTTCTTCGCGCTCTACAACCTGCCCGTGGACCTTCCGCGATTTCAGGGTGCCGTCAACGAGGCGTTGCGGCTTATTCGCTGGTATGCCAGGGAGCATGTTCTTCTCTGTCTTGTGCCCGCTTTTTTCATTGCCGGGGCCATCGGCGTTTTTGTCAGCCAGAAAGCGGTGATGAAGTATTTCGGAGCAAGGGCGAACAAGGCGCTTTCCTATGGTGTCGCCTCGGTGTCGGGCACAATCCTGGCGGTATGCTCATGCACGGTGCTGCCTTTGTTCGGGAGCATCTATATGCGGGGGGCGGGGCTTGGACCGGCGATCGCTTTTCTCTACTCCGGACCTGCGATCAATATCCTGGCCATAGCATTGACGGCGCGACTTCTTGGCTGGCAGCTCGGCCTGGCGCGCGCTGTAGGCGCGGTTGCATTCAGCGTGATCATCGGTCTTCTCATGCATCTTATTTTCCTGAAGGAAGAAAGAGCCAAGGCGGCATCGGTCGAAGAAATCTACCTGGGCGAGGATGACGGCCGGACGCGGTCTTTGTGGCATGTAGGGATATATTTTCTCGCGATGGTCGGGATTCTGGTTTTCGCGAACTGGGCGAAGCCGCTACAGGACGCGGGATTCTGGTACGCGGTTTTCGCGGCCAAATGGAAGATTACAACCGCATTCGGGATCATGCTGGGACTTTGTTTATGGCGGTTTTTCAGGATCAGATTCTCATATATCGGACTAGCCGCGATTCCGGCCGTTGCAATCGGGTTTGCGATCCCGCAGTACCCGGTTGCGGCCTTCGCAGCCGGGGCAGCCGGGCTTGCCGTGCTGACCTTCTTCGGTGGCGCGGAGACGAATGAGTGGCGGGGGCAGACGTGGGGTTTCGCAAAGCTGATTCTGCCGCTGCTCTTCGTCGGCGTCCTCGCGGCTGGTTTCTTCCTCGGGAGTCCGGAGAGCACGGATGCGGGATTCATCCCCAGTAAATGGGTCCAGGCGTTTGTGGGAGACTCGCCGCAAGCTCTACTCCAGATATTGGGAAAGCCCGACGGGTTTCATATTCAGTGGCTTGAAACGATCTGGCCCTTGTGGACAAATTTATTCGCGTCGATTACCGGGGCTCTGATGTATTTTGCCACTTTGACGGAAGTGCCGATTCTGCGAGGCCTGCTGGACAGCGGTATGGGCCAGGGACCCGCTCTGGCGCTTCTGCTTGCCGGGCCGGCGCTCTCCCTCCCGAGCATGCTCGTTATCAACTCGATTCTGGGTCCGAAGAAAACGCTCACGTTTATTTCGCTCGTCGTTATCATGGCTACGATCACCGGCATGATATTCGGAGCGTTAATGGGAAGTGCTTGAGCATGACGACGGGAACCAAAAGGTAAAGTAACAGACAGTCCGGTACCCGGCGACGCCATCAACGGTGACGTGGATTATTAGATGGAGGATGTCATGAAGAAAATCCAGATTCTCGGCACAGGGTGTCCGAAATGCAAGATGCTGTTAGCCAACACGGAAACGGCCGTCAAGGCGCTCGGCATCGAGGCCAAGATCGAAAAGGTGGACAAGATCCAGGACATCATCAAGTTCAGCGTGATGACAACACCCGCCCTCGTCGTCGACGGGCAGGTCAAGAGCGCGGGAAAGGTTTTGTCGGCGACCGAGATCGAAACGTTCCTGAAATAGAACCCGACGTATAAAAGGAGAGACCGATGAAGAAGACTGTTACTCTGTCAGTATTGGTACTGATGCTGTTTTTCGGGATCGCGTGCTCGCAGGACGGGAAGAATGCGCCGGCGGACAAGGATAAATCGGCGGAACAGAATGAAGCCGCGCCGCTCGTCACCTTCGTCGAGATCGGTTCCGTAAAATGCATACCATGCAAAAAGATGCAGCCGATCATGAAGGAGATCGAGCAGGAGTATGCCGGCAGGGTCAAGGTTGTGTTTTACGACGTGTGGACGGCCGAGGGCAAGCCTTACGGTGAGAAATACGGCGTGCGGCTCATCCCGACGCAGATCTTTCTCGACAAGGACGACAAGGAGTACTTCAGGCACGAGGGATACTTCCCCAAGGAAGAACTCGTAAAGATTCTCAAGCAGAAGGGTGTTTGACGATGATATCGCTTTTCGATCGATTGACCGAAGCCCTTCAGGCGGCGCCTCTTGTCGCCCTTGGCGCGTCGATGGCCTGGGGCGTTCTGAGCATTCTCCTCAGCCCGTGCCATCTCTCGAGCATCCCGCTCATCGTGGGGTTCATCGACGGCCAGGGGGTTGTGACGAAGAAGCGCGCATTCGCCCTCTCGGGGCTCTTCTCGCTCGGGATTCTCGCGACGATCGCCGCGATCGGAGCCATTACCGGGATGATGGGACGCCTCATGGGGGATGTCGGAAAGATGGGGAACTATTTTGTCGCCGCAATATTTCTCGTGATCGGCCTGCATCTGCTCGAGGTCATCACCATTCCCTTTCTCGGCGCCGCGAACCAGCCTAAGATGAAGAAAAAGGGAGCGCTCGCCGCTCTCGTGATCGGACTCCTGTTCGGGGTCGCCCTCGGCCCCTGTACATTCGCATACATGGCGCCGATGCTCGGTATCACCTTCAGCGTCGCTTCGACGAGGCCGATTCTCGCCGGCTCGCTCGTTCTCTTCTACGCCATCGGCCACTGTGCCGTAATCGTGCTCGCTGGGACATTCACCAGCATGGTGCAGAGGTATCTCAACTGGAACGAGCGTTCAAGGGGAGCCGTCATTCTCAAAAAGGTTTGCGGCGTGCTCGTCATACTCGGCGGCGTCTATCTTGTGTGGAGCGTCAACTGAAAGACGAATATGTGAGCGAGGGTTCCACGTAATGCCGGAAGTAACGGTCGGCATAGAATAGGAGGCTGCATGAGAATCGATAACTCGAAGGAATGGCACTGGCTCGCCGGAGGAATCGCGGTTTCTCTGCTGTCGGTGGCCACCTATTTTATCTTCGCTTCGATAGCCGGGCGAAACTACCCATTCGGTATTACGGCGGGGTTCGGTTACGTCGCCGCGCGCATCGGAGCATTCTTCCCCGCGCTGGCGGACAATCCGGTGATAAGAAGATTTGGCGACAAACCGGACGCTTTCATTGAATTGTTCATACTCGTCGGGCTGGTCCTCGGCGGCTACACCGCTTCGAGACTATCGGGGACGAGGTCTGCCGAAAACATTCCCGCGGTCTGGGTAAGGTACCATGGTAAAAGCATCCTGAAACGGTACCTGTTCGTTATTTTCGGAAGCATCATGCTCGGATATGGCGCGGCGCTCTCGTCTGGTTGCACGACGGGAAACATCCTGCAGGGCTGGGCGCACCTGTCTCTCGGCAGCATCGTGGCCGGTTTTTGTTTCTTCGCGGCCGGGATAGCTGTTGCAAGAATTCTTTATCCGAAAACGGAGGGCGGCAATGACAACGATTAATATTCTGTTCGGACTGGCCGCCGGATTCGTCTTCGGATACATCCTCGCAAGAACCGGGATCACAAAGTATCCCCGCGTCATGGGAATGCTGCTTCTGAAGGATTTCAAGATCCTTAAATTCATGCTGACCGCGGTGATCTCGTCGATGATCCTTTTTCATTTCTTCGGCGATCTCGGTCTCCTGAAGGTCGTCCCGAAGAATCTCGACTGGGGAAAACCGATCGGCGGGTTGATATTCGGAGCGGGGATGGGGATTCTCGGCTATTGCCCGGGGACGATGGCCGCGAGGATCGGCGAGGGCAAGAAGGAAGCCATCCTCGCCTTTTTCGGCATGTCGGCCGGGATCCTTGTCTATGCCATCACGATCAAGCCGGTAAAGGCGACCTTGCTTTCGAATGAATTGAACGGCGACATCTTTGCCCTTCTCGGGGTCAACCGCTGGCTCGTCATCGCCGCGGCCGCGGCGCTCTTTGCCTTTGTAATCCGGTTTGTCGACGGGAAATTCGACGATGGCAGGAGGGTGTTCTAATAACCCGAAGGGCAGAGTTCCACGGGCATGCCCGCGGGCATCCACTATCCGCTCTGAATCGGGCGGGTAATCCCGGGAGACCCCGACTCTAAAAAAGAAACGAGCCATGGTGAAAACAAAATTCGCACTGTCGATTCTGCTGCTTTTGCTCCTCGCCGGCGCCGCGATGACGGCGCGAAAGATCTTCAATAAGGAGGAGTCCGTTTCTCCGACGCAGGAGCGGATCACGGAGCCTGCAAGCCGGGCAGTGTCGGACAACAAATCGGTATTCGATCTTTCTGTGTTCGGGGGTAGGAAAATTCTGGCTGTTTATTTTCACGGGAATACCAGATGCAGGACATGTCTTGAAATAGAGAAAATGGCCAGGGATATCGTTACGTACGAATTCGGAGACAAAAACGGGGCCGCGGGCATTTATTGGGTAGCCGTCAATTACGACGTTCCTGAAAACGACCGGTATATCGCGGAATTGCAGATCGAAACGCCCTCTCTGATTCTGATGGAAGTGGAGGATGGCAAGGTGCTTCGCTCGAAAAACCTGCCGAATACATGGGACTTCGTTGACGACGAACAATCGTTTTCGAAATATCTTTTCGATGAAGTAATCGGTTTTGCGTACCCGTGAATGTCCGGGAGCGATTTCAGGTCGACCGAGCTTCCGACAAATTCTGCCAAGGGGCGAGGTGATCATATCCAACCCGCTCACCATTTTCTGGATCGCGATTCCCCTTTTCAAAAGACCAACCCGATCTTCTGAATCGGGTAACTGTTTTCGAAGCCGCCGAGGTTCTCGTACCAGGACGCCGCGCCATCGGCGATGATCCGAGCGTCGAATCACTTCGAAGTCGCCTTGGCGCCCGCGACCATGCTGTTCGGTATCTCCTCGGGAGCTGCGCTTGCGACCGTCGTCGGTGTGCTGATCGAGGTGCCGGTGATGGGGGTGTTGATCGAGGTGCCGGTGATGCTGATGCTGGTGAAGATATGCCTGCGGATGCGTCATTGGCTCCCGGACGAAAAAACCCAGGGTTTCCGCCTGAAGGCCGGAGCCGAAATAATATTACGAGGGCTCCCGGCGCACGAGCACCCGGCGCACAGATCCTTGTGGAACGATGGAAAAAAGAGTACAATCAGGTTCGTCCGCAAATCACTGCGGGGTATCGGCCGCCGGCGCCGGAGGCGATCGACCCACATTCGGTATTATCGGCGGCCGGAGTTTAAGAATGGTGCTTTGAGTCAGGATTGGACAGTCAAAAATGAGTGCCAAGAAAAGCAGAACGTCTAAAGTCCATACACCGACGGAAGCTATTCTCGAAAGCATCTCGGACGGGGTATTCACCGTCGACAGGGAATGGCGCGTCACTTCCTTCAACAGGGCGGCTGAGGAGATTACCGGCGTTCCGCGGCGCGATGCGATCGGCAGGCTCTGTTCCGATGTGTTCCGTTCCAACATGTGCGGCCCGGGCTGCGCCCTTCGCCGGACCCTCAAAACAGGGAAACCGGTCATCGGAAAATCGGGATACATCATCGACTCGGAAGGAAACCGGATCCCTATAAATATTTCCACGGCGGTCCTGCGGGACGGCGCCGGCCGCGTGATCGGCGGCGCCGAAACATTCCGCGATCTTTCGGAGGTCGAAACCCTGCGCGAGGAACTGGAGGGCGGAAAATTCAGGGCAGGCGACATGACGAGCAGAAGCCCCCTGATGCAGCGTATATTCGAGATCCTGCCCGCCATCGCCTCCAGCCCCAGCACCGTTCTGGTACTCGGGGAAACCGGCACCGGCAAGGAACTGGTGGCGCGTACGATCCATGCGCTCAGCCCCCGCAACCGTGGAACGTTTGTCGCGGTCAACTGTGGAGCCCTGCCCGACACGCTGTTGGAATCGGAGCTGTTCGGATACAAGGCTGGGGCGTTTACCGGCGCGCAAAAAGACAAGCCGGGGCGTTTCGCGATGGCCCGCGGAGGGACGATCCTGCTCGATGAAATCGGCGAGATCAGCCCGGCTCTTCAGGTCAGGTTGCTCCGCGTTCTTCAGGAGCGCACCTACGAACCGCTCGGTTCGACCCGTTCCGAGTCGGCGGATGTGCGGGTGATCGTCGCCACAAACAGGGATCTCGCCGGGCAAGTGCGCAAAGGGTTGTTTCGGGAGGATCTCTACTATCGCGTAAACGTGGTGCGCGTCGAGCTTCCACCGCTTCGACGGCGCAAGGAGGATATCCCGCTGCTGTCCGATCAGTTCATCGCGCGGTTCAACAGCCTGCAGCGGAAAAAGTTGCGGGGGATTACGACCGAAGCGATGGCGCTTCTCATGGCCCATGACTGGCCGGGAAACATCCGAGAGCTGGAAAACGCCATCGAGCGCTCGTTCATTCTCTGCGTCGACGGACAGATCGGGATCGAGCACCTTCCTGCGGAATTGACATTGCGCGGTGTCCCGGCGGGGGCGCCGGCCGGGATAAGGTCCGCCCGCGACATTCTTGACGCCCAGGTAATCCGCGGAGCCCTCGAACGGAACGCCTTCAACCGCCTGGCGGCGGCGAGGGAACTTGGAATTCATAAAACCACACTATTCCGCAGGATGAAAAAACTCGGTCTTTCCCTTCCTCCCCGGGATGGGCGCAACCGCGACGGTAATTGACCCTTGCATCGACGTACCGCCGGGAGAACAGTAGCGTATACGCCCTAATGTAAAACCACAACAGTAGCATGTATGCTACCACGTGGGACTGCTCCGGCGCCGCCACAAACCATATAACATCATCAATATTAATGTGTTACGCCGAACATGACGAATCATCCGTCTGTGGCACCGTACTTGCATTTCTACCAGAGAAAAAGAAGAGGATCTGAACCATGAAGACGGCATTTTCATACTGGGACAAGCGCATCGCGCCGGTTTTCGACACGGCTGATGGAATTTATATTGTCGAAACCGAATCGGGAAAAATTACCGGCGAAAAACGGGAAGAGCTTCCGGAGGGCCTGCCTGTCCAGAAGATCCTTCGCCTGCTCGATCTGGGTGTCGGCGCACTGGTTTGCGGCGCGGTTTCCCGGCCGTTGTACAGGTTGATAACCGCGTACGGGATCGAAGTGGTTCCATTCGTGGCCGGAGATCTTAACGAGGTGATTCGGGCATGGCTGGGCGGTAGCCTCCATAGAACCGCGTTTGCCATGCCGGGTTGCTGCGGCCGAGGTCGCAGCGGAGTCGGATTCGGTGGCATCAACAGGGAGGAATACGAAATGAACGGAAAAAGACGCGAAGGAACGGGGAAAGGTGGGGGCATGGGACAAGGTGGAGGCAGGGGACAGGGTGGGGGCGGACAGGGTCGTGGAGTACGAGGGCCGGGCCAGGGTCAGGGAGCCGGCCGGATGGGAGGTCCCAGGGCGGCCGGGCCGGCGGGTGACTGTGTCTGCCCGGGATGCGGGCAGAGGGAGCCGCACGAACGCGGCGTGCCATGCGTCGAACGCAAATGCCCGAAGTGTGGGACCACGATGACAAGGGAATAACATAAACGAAAAGAAAGGAGGAACTGAAATGCCAGGAGGAGATCGAACAGGACCGATGGGAATGGGACCGATGACGGGACGCGCTGCCGGGTTTTGCTCCGGATCGAACGCGCCGGGGTATGCCAACCCGATCCCCGGAAGGGGTTTCGGGATTGGGATGGGAAGGGGCGGATTTTATGGTGGTGGTTTCGGCCGCGGGGGATATGGAAGAAGGAATATCTTCCGCGCGACCGGTCTTCCGGGGTGGATGCGGTTCGGCGGGGTAGCCGCGCCATACGGATATCCGGCAACCGAACAGAAAGCCGATCCGGAGTTGGAGAAACAGGCTCTTAACAGGCAGGTTGAATACCTGCAGAACGAGCTGGATTCGATTCGAAGGCGGCTCGAAGAGATCGACAAACAGGACCTTTGATGCTATCCTCTGGTCAGGACGCTTATGGGTGCGGAGACGGGTTCGAAAGGGATTGAAGACCCGTCTCCCGCCTGTTTAATACGGGGGGTGATAGCCATGAAAAAGATCGGAATTATCATCTGCGCGCGCTATAAAAATTGCGGTGGCGGCAAGTGTTTCAGGGCGCTGAGGGAACGTGCCGGCGCTTTTTCCGTCTATCCTGAGACGGAACAGGTTGAGATCGTCGGCTTTTCGAATTGCGGAGGCTGTCCTGGAGGGAACATCGAATATGTGCCGGAGGAGATGAAGAAAAACGGAGCCGATGTCATTCATCTGGCGACGGGGCTGGTCGTGGGATACCCGCCTTGTCCCAACATCCGCCGTTTCAAGGCTTTCATCGAGAATGTATACGGAATTCCGGTCGTCGTCGGAACGCACCCCATCCCCCAGAAGTACGTGGACGCCCATGAAAAGCTCCCATTCTGGAAGGAAAGCCGCATGGCGGAAATCGCGGGGCCGCTGTTCGCGGAGCCCGCTGATGTGAAAAAAGCGTACAATTGAACGCCGGAACCTTTTCGGTCGAGATTCCCGCGTATCGGCGGGCGGCCGGCAAGGCGAAGCGGCAGGAGGAAGGATCGATGAAAATTATATTCACGACATCTGGAAAGGACCTGAGCGCTCCGATCGACGCAAGGTTCGGCCGGGCTCCGCGGTTTCTGGTTTACGATCTGGACAGCGGGACCTTCGAGGTGGTGGAGAACGGGCAGAATATGAACGCGGCCCAGGGAGCCGGGATTCAGTCGGCGGAAACGGTCGCAAGACTGGGAGCGAAGGCGATCGTGACGGGACATTGCGGTCCGAAGGCTTTCCGCGTCCTGGCGGCGGCGGGGGTTAAAATATTCAACACCGACGCTGCCACGGTGGCCGAAGCTCTCGAAAGATACCGCGCGGGAAAACTTACCGAGGCGGGGTCCGCGGACGTGGATGGACACTGGTCATGAAAGAGGGGGGAATCATATACAGGCCGATCGGCGTCGTCCACAGCGACCATACCGTCGCGGAGCGGACGCCCATCCAGCCGGTCTATGCGAAAGGCTGTCCGGGGCGGGCGGAAATATTTCCGGAATTCGCGGAAGGATTGAGCGATCTTGACGGTTTTTCGCACCTGTACCTGATCTATCATTTTCACGAGGCCTCGCCGGCAAGGTTGAAAGTAAAGCCGTTTCTTCAGGACGTAGAACGCGGCGTTTTCGCCACGCGTGCGCCCTGCCGCCCGAATGCCCTGGGGCTCAGCGTGGTGGAACTGGTCCGCCGGGAAGACAATGTGCTCCATTTAGACGGAGTGGATATTCTCGACGGCACGCCCCTACTCGATATCAAACCGTACACGGCGAAATTCGACAGGTTCGAACCCTCGCGCAACGGGTGGCAGGACGATGTCGACGAGAAGACCGCCATGAAGAGAGGAAAACGCGATAAAGATACTTTATAAAGTCGGATCCATTCCGGATTCCACGGATTTCAAGAACGTCGAACAAGAGGAGGGATTGTGTCGATTCAGAAGAAAATCGTCGTGATAGGAGGTTCGGCCGCGGGTCCGAAGGCGGCGGCAAAGGCCAGGAGACTCGATGAGCATGCCGATATCACCGTTATACAGAAGGGGGAGGAGCTTTCCATGGCCTCGTGCGGCTACCCTTATTTTGTGGGCGGCTTTTTTGACGACCGGAACATGCTTCTATGCACACCGACAGGCGTTGTCCGCGATGCGAATTACTACATAAACGCAAAAAATATCAAGGCGCTTACGCATACCGAGGCGCTGGCCATAGACCGGGCAAACAAAACCGTCCAGGTCAGGGATCTGCGCGGCGGCAAAAGCGAAAACATGTCTTACGATCGCCTTATCCTGGCGACCGGAGCCGTCGCAAGCATGCCCCCTGTTCCGGGCCGGGACCTTCGGGGCATCACCACGCTGCAGTGTATGGATGACGCGGATTATCTGCGCAAAATCAGGGACGAGAAAAAGGTGAAAAAGGCCGTGGTGATCGGAGGCGGCCTGATAGGCATCGAGACCACCGAAGCCTTGCAGCTGGCCGGCATCGAGATCACGGTTGTCGAATTGCTCCCTCAGCTTCTCGCTTTTCTCGACTGGGAAATGGCCAGGTTGGTGGAAAACCATGTGCGCAGCAAGGGTGTAAACGTCATCACCGGCAACGGCCTGGCCGCATTCCTTGGAGAGAACGGCAGGCTGACCGGCGTCAGGCTCGCAGACGGCACGGAGATTCCCTGTGAACTTGCCGTCGTGGCCGTGGGCGTCCGGCCGAACAGCAAGCTGGCGGCGGAAGCCGGGCTATTGATTGGAAACAATCGCGGTATCCTGGTAAACGAGTATATGCAGACATCAGATCCTGATATCTATGCGGCCGGGGACTGTGTGGAAATCGATAATCGCATCACCGGGAAAAAGAATCATGCGCCATACGGAGATCTCGCGAATCTTGAGGGTCGCGTCGCCGGAGAAAACGCCGTATTGGGAAATGTGGTTAAATTTCCGGGGACGATACAGACGGGGATATGCAAGATATTCGATTACAAGGCCGGAACTGCGGGACTCGGCGAGCGTACCGCCTTGCAGTCAGGGCATGACGTAATGACGGTGATCAATGCAAGTCTGGACAAGCCGGGGTTCATGGACGGCAAGCTGCTTGTCAGCAAACTTGTCGTGAACAGGCAGGACGGCAGGATCCTGGGCGCCCAGTGTGTCGGGCTGGGCGATGTATCCAGGCAGGTGGCACAATGGGCGATGGCGATCATGGGAAAAATGAGAGTGGAGGATGCGGTAAATGCCGATCTACCGTACGCGCCGCCTTTTTCATTAGCCATCGATCATTTCATCACCACTGTCCATTTGATGCAGAACAAGATCAAGGGCAGGTTGAAAGGGATATCGTCGGTAGAAGTTAAAAACAAGTTGGATGGCGGGGCGGATGTATTTCTTCTGGATGTGCGCGGTCCCGAAGAATACGAGGTAATGCGCCTCGGGATCGGCGAAACGTTGATTCCGCTCGGGGCACTGCGCAAACGGCTCTCAGAAATTCCGGCGGATAAGAACCGTGAAATTGTCTGCTTTTGCAAAATATCGCTGCGCGGCTATGAAGCCGCCCTTATCCTTGAGGCCAACGGCTGGAAGAATGTGCGTGTCATGGAGGGCGGCATTGTCGCGTGGCCGTATCCCAGGGAAAAATAGCTGAACGGAGGCACCTTATGATTCTCGCCATCGCTTCAGGCAAGGGCGGGACAGGCAAGACGACGGTCTCGGTAAACCTGGCGAGGGCGCTCGGTTGCGATGTGCGGCTTCTTGACTGCGATGTGGAAGAGCCGAATGATCACTTGTTTTTAAAGGGTTCCAGGGCCAGGGAGGAAATAGTCACCATTCCGATTCCTCAGGTGGACGAGTCGCTGTGCGACGGTTGCGGCGAATGCGGCCGTGCCTGCCAATATCACGCCATCGTTTCGTTCGGGGCCAAGCCGCTTGTCTTTCCCGAGATGTGTCATGGTTGCGGCGGATGCGCCCGGGTGTGCCCCAGGAAGGCCATTCGCGAGGTCGAAAGACGCATCGGTGTCATCGAGACGGATCGGGCGGGAAATATAACGCTGATCCAGGGCCGCCTTGACGTCGGCGAGGCGATGGCCCCGCCCCTGATCCGGGCGGTCAAGGCTCATCTGCAAAACGGCCTGCCCGCCATTCTTGATGCGCCACCCGGGACTTCGTGCCCGGTAATCGCGGCCATCCGTGGCGCGGACCTGGTACTGCTTGTCACGGAACCTACGCCCTTCGGATTGCACGACCTCAGGCTCGCGGTGGAAATGGTCAGGGCGCTTGGGATTCCTTTCGGTGTCGTGGTCAATCGCGTCGGGATAGGAGATGACAGGGTCCACGTGTACTGCAGGGAGGGAAAAATCCCCGTGCTTCTGGAAATTCCAGACGATCGGCGGATTGCGGAAAGCTACTCCAGAGGGGAATTGATCGTGGAATCGCTGCCTGAATACCGGGGGCTTTTTTTAAGTCTGATCGATAAAACCATGAACCGGAACAATTCCTGAAAAAGGCGGGGATTTGGACGTATGAAGGAACTTGTTGTAATAAGCGGCAAGGGAGGAACCGGAAAAACCAGTGTGACGGCGTCGTTCGCGGTATTGGCCGGTCGACAGGTCGTAGCCGATTGCGACGTGGACGCGGCGGACCTGCACCTGATCCTTTCGCCCCGGATCAAAGAACGCCATGAATTCCGAAGCGGTCACGAGGCTGTAATTCGCCGGGACGACTGCAGAGGTTGCGGCACGTGTCTTGAACTATGCCGGTTCGGAGCCGTGAGAATGGGAGGCGGGACCGAAGGGGATGCCGTCTTTGAGATCGACCCCGTCGCCTGCGAAGGGTGCGGCGTGTGCGTCCGGTTTTGTCCGCAGCACGCCATCGATTTCCCCGAGAGGCTTTGCGGCGAATGGATGATTTCGGACACCCGTTGTGGCACTATGGTCCACGCGCGCCTGGGGACGGCCGCCGAAAACTCGGGCAAGCTGGTCTCCACGGTCCGCCGGGAAGCCCGTCGTATCGCCGAAGAGGAGAATCGTTCCCTGGTCATCGTGGACGGTCCACCCGGGATCGGTTGCCCCGTCATAGCATCGCTGACCGGCGCGACGGTCGTACTGGTCGTCACGGAACCGACGGTGTCGGGGGAGCACGATCTGGAACGCGTCCTTTCCCTTACGCGGCATTTCAACATTCCGACCGCGATCTGTGTGAACAAGTGGGACCTCAATCCCGAAATGACGCGGCGAATAGAAGCCGGGGCGCTGCGGGCCGGCGCGCGCGTGGCGGGGCGCATAAGGTATGACCGCTCGGTCACGCTGGCTCAGATGCAGGAACGCGCCGTCGTGGAGATCGGAGGCCCGTGCGCCGAGGATATCGAGCGGATCTGGAAACAATTAGGTCTGCAGGAGGAAGCTTGAAGCATGGGATGTAATGATCTGGAGGGTTTTTCCGATGTGGCTCGCGATCATGCGATGTATCCCAGAAACAACGGACAGCTGACGGATTGTGACGGACATGCGCGGATTCTCGGACCGTGCGGAGACACCATGGAGTTCTGGGTCGTCGTTCGAAACGGAATAGTCCATAAGGCTTCATTCATCACCGATGGATGCGGATCCTCCCTCGCTTGCGGGAGTATGGCGACCGTGCTGGTCGAAGGCGGCCGAATCGGCGATGCTGCGGTTTTGAGACAGGGGGACATTCTGACCGCGCTCGGCGGACTTCCACCGGAATTTGAACATTGCGCCCTTTTAGCGGCGAATACTCTCAAGGCTGCGTGTGAGGACTGTCTGGAGCGCAAAAAAGAAACCCCGGGTGAGCGTCACGGCGAACGGACGGCATGCTATACTTGCGGGGAAGGAAAATGCTTCTCTTCCGGGAGAGAAATGGGCGAAAACGACGAGGATTTGAAGGATCGATCGATACTGAAATACAATAAGGAGGTCGTACGGATGAAGATTGCGATTCCACTGGCGGACGGGAAACTCGCCATGCATTTCGGGCACTGTGAGTGTTTTGCTCTCGTCGAGGTGAATCCGGCGGAAAAGAAAATACTTAAAAGGGAAGACATAGAGGCTCCCCCGCACGAACCGGGACTGCTCCCGCCGTGGCTGTCGCAGCACGGCGCGAAGTTGATCATCGCCGGAGGGATGGGCAGTCGCGCCCGGGAACTGTTCGCGCAGCACGGTATTCAGGTGATAATCGGCGCTCCAGCCGATACGCCTGAAAGCCTGGTCGGCGATTACCTTTCCGGAACGCTTCGAACGGGGGATAATGTCTGTGACCACTGAAGACCCTGCAACCATCAGCGTCCATAACGGCCACAGCAGGTGTCTTTTCTGCGGAAGCCTGAACCCGAGGTCGCTCAATCTGTCTTTCCATGCCGCGGAAGACGGCGGTGTCAGAACACGATTCAAGCCGCCTGACGAACTCCAGGGATATGACGGTATCCTCCACGGAGGCGTCGTTGCCTCGTTGCTGGATGCGGCGATGACGCACTGCCTGTTTCATCTTGGAATACAGGCCGTTACGGCGGATCTGCATGTCCGGTTCGTGCAGCCCGTCCCATGCAACGTTTCCCTGGAAATATGCGCCAGGGTGTTGTCATCGAATCCGCCGCTGTATCGTCAAAGGTCGGAGATCATCCTGGACGAAAAAGTCATGGCCTGGGCCGAAGGCAAATTCCTGCGCCGCTGATTGACAAAACGACGCTCTCCGTTTATGGCTTTGGACGCATCGGCGGGAAAAAGACGGACATCGACAACCGGGGTCGCTTGAACCAGGTGAAAATTCGTGTCCGGGAACCCATCGAGGCCGATTTCAGCCACGGCTCCCGGCCGGAGCATCAAGTACACGTATCCCGGGTTCGAGCGATACGATGCCCGAAGCAAGGAGAAGGACGCATGAGCGATGGACCTTTGAATCCTTCCCTCCCCTTCGCCGTGGTCGTCAACGACGATCGCACCCAGCTCAATATGCTGTCATGGCTTGTGCGCAAGGCGGGACTGGAGCCTCGCGTCTTTACCGGCGCCGAAGCCGCACTGGAGGAAATGAAAGCCGATGCCCAAGAGGGGGCCGGGGTTCAGGGCGTTCTGCCCGCACTTATCGTCACCGACCTCTACATGCCGGGCATTGACGGCTGGCGATTCTGCCGCCTGCTGCGTTCGCCGGAATACGCCGCCTTTAATAAAATTCCCATCGTGGTGGTATCGGCGACATTCGCGGGAGACGAACCGGGACGTATCGCCATGGATCTCGGGGTGGAAGCCTTTTTTCCCTCTCCCGTGGATGGCGGGCGTTTCGTCGAACAAGTGCATGCGATACTTGGAGGCAGGCGGGCGCCGAACAAGTTGCGGGCGTTGATCGTCGAGGACAGCGAGCCTCTCGCCGACGCGCTCGGGAAGACTTTCACCGCCAACGGTTACCAGGTGGATACGAAGGACACAATCAGCGCCGCCGCCGGCGCCTTCAGGGAGACCTTCTACGACATTGCCCTGCTGGACTATCACCTGCCCGACGGAAGGGGCGATTCCCTGTTGGATGTATTCCATTCGCAGCGGCCCGATTGCGTCTGCATAATGATGACAACCGACCCGGGACCGGAACTGGCCCTTGACTGGATGAAGCGTGGCGCGGCCGCCTACGTCCACAAACCGTTCCAACCCGATTACCTCGTGGAAATGTGCGCCAGGGCCCGTCGAGAACGCGCCCTTCTGCGGGTGGAGGATCTTCTGAAACTGAGAACCCGCGAACTGAAGGCGAGGGAGGAAAAATACAGGAATCTTTATGAGAACGCTCCTGTGGGAATATTCCGGACAAATTCGAAGGGTCAGGCGCTCGCGATCAACACCGTCATGGCCGGTATTCTTGGATTCGAGTCGTCGAGCGAAGCAGTGGAATACTATAAGGATCTGGGGAAACAGCTTTATGTCCACGCCGACAGGCGGGAAGAATTCCTGCTAAGGCTGAAAAAAGACGGCAAGGTGGAGAACTTCGAGTACGAAGCGAAGACAGCCGACGGCAGGCGGATATGGTTGACCATGAACGCCCATGTGCGAAGGCTTGACGGCGGGGAGGCGTTTGACATCGAGGGGTTCACGATGGATATCAGCGACCGCAAGCGGGTGGAAGATGCGCTGAGGGAGAGCGAAATGCGGTACAGAAGTTTTATTTCGCACAGCAGCGAGGGAATTTATCGGATCGAAATTGTCCCGCCGGTTCCGATCGATCTGCCGCGCGCCGAAATTGTCGAATGGATTAACAATCATGCAATAATCGGAGAGGTCAATAACGCGCTCGCGTCGATGTATGGGTTGCAACCGAAGGATATGATCTGGAAACGGGCGACCGATTTTGCCCCGGATTACGGGGGAAGGGTGGTGCTCGTTCTCGACAGGAAAAATTATCAGAACATAGATGAAGAGACCGTGGACATCGATAACCAGGGGAATCCCTTGTATCTGAGGGAGAGTTATTACGGTGAAATCGAGGATGGCCGTCTTGAGCGTATTTGGGGCGTCCAACGCGACATTACCGACAGCAAGCGGGCCGAAGAGGAGAAGACAAAACTCGAAGCGCAGCTCCAGCAGGCCCAGAAGATGGAGTCGGTGGGCCGCCTGGCGGGCGGCGTCGCGCACGACTTCAACAACATGCTGGGGGTGATACTCGGGCATGCGGAGATGGCGATGGAGAGCGTGGACCCGGCACAGCCCCTTTATGCCGACCTCGAGGAAATCCGCAAGGCGGCGGAACGATCCGCCGACCTTACCCGGCAACTGCTGGTTTTCGCGCGCAGACAGACGGTCGCGCCCAGGGTTCTGGATCTGAACGAAACCGTGGCCGGGATGCTCAAGATGCTGCAACGGATGATCGGCGAAAACATCCGGCTTGACTGGTTGCCGGAAGCGGAGCTGTGGCCGGTCAGGATCGACCCGTCGCAGATCGACCAGATACTGGCCAACCTTTGCGTCAACGCAAGGGACGCCATCGCCGATGTCGGCAGGATCTCCATTGAGACGGGAAACAGCGTATTCGACGAAGCCTACTGCGCCGACCATGCCGGTATTACCCCCGGGGAGTACGTGAGGCTCGCCGTCAGCGACGACGGCTGCGGCATGGGCAGGGAAACGTTGTCGCATCTTTTCGAGCCGTTCTTCACGACAAAGGGTATCGGCGAGGGAACAGGACTTGGTCTGGCGACGGTGTACGGCGCCGTCAAGCAGAACAACGGTTTCATAAATACGTACAGCGAGCCGGGCATTGGAACGACGTTCACGATCTATCTGCCAAGGCATGCGGGCAGGGTCCTGCGGGCACCGGCGGCCGCTGCGGCGGAACCGGCCGTGCGCGGCCACGAGACTATATTGCTGGTGGAGGACGAACCGGCCATACTTGAATTGACGAGGAAGATGCTCGAAAAGCATGGATTTACGGTCCTGACCGCAGGCGCGCCGGGCGAAGCAATACGTATCGCGCGGGAAAGGGCAGGAGAGATCCACCTGCTGATGACGGATGTGGTAATGCCCGAGATGAACGGGCGGGAGCTGGCGAAAAACCTGCTGGCCCTGTATCCGGAAATCAAGCGCCTCTTCATGTCGGGATACACCGCCGACGTTATCGCCCACCGCGGCGTGCTGGATGAAGGGGTTCGTTTCATCCAGAAACCGTTCTCCACGCAGACACTGGTCGCCAAGGTGCGGGAGGTGCTGGACGGCGAATAAGGAAAACGCGTCCTGCCGCGGCTTCCGCCTAATTGTCCTCGAAAGGAATCGGCGCCAGCGTGAAATCGCCCGCCGAACGGACGGTAAACCTCACCGGTTCTTCGGAAAGAAGATTCCTCTCGACGAAGATCACGATGCCGCCGGTTTCGAAGCGCTCGAACACCGCCGGGTCGATCCGTTCGACCATATCTTCGGGGGCGCACATCCGACCGGATGTCATCCTAACGGCTTTTCATCAGCCGGAGACTTCCCAGAAGAAGCCGACGGTGAGCACGCCCCCGCAGTCTTTTACGAGACGGATGAGCGCGTCGTCAGCGGCGATTCTCATGGAGCTCTCCTTTTATTTCAATCGTCCCGCGTGCGCGGCCATGATCAAACCTGGGCAAAACTGCCGTCCGTGCTCGTAATCACGCCCCGTTCCACAGAGAAAAGATTGTCGGCCGCCGCGGCCCTGCCCATGACTTCCAGCGACAGGTTGAGGTAGTCCTCCGCCCCGTAACTTCTCGGCCGGTAACTGAAGATATCCCTGCCGAATCGGGGCGACTCGGCGAGCACGATGTTTTCACGGATCATGGTGTCGAGGAAAAGCGCGCCGAAACGTTCACGCAACGTTTCCACGACGGCGCGGCTCAGCACCTTCCGGCTGTCGTAACGCGTGGCGATAATTCCGCCTATCACCAGATCGAGGTTAAGCCCGGTCATCACCAATTCGATCCTGCTCAGCAGGCTCTCGAGGCTGCTCAGGGCGAGGTATTCCGTCTGAACGGGTATAAAGACCCTGCGGGAAGCGGCAAGGGCGTTCAGCGAAAGCAATCCGAGGCTCGGAGAACAGTCGAAGAGAATGTAATCATAATCGTCGCCGATTCGCGACAGCGTCCTTTTCAGCAGGAATTCCCTGTCGGGCCTGTTGGACAGGACAAGTTCGGCTTCGGTGAGCTCGATCGTGGAAGGTATCACCGAAAGCGCAAGGCGCGACTCCTTCCCGTCTATGAGCATCCTGGCGTTCATGGTTTTGTTTATGATCGCATCCCGCGGGTTGACTTCCCCGAGAAGAACTCCGTAGATGGATTTTTCGATCGCGCCATGTTCGATCCCCAGGAAATTCGTCAGGTGCCCCTGTGGGTCGAGGTCCACCAGCAGGACACGGTTTCCCAGTATCGAAAGTCCCGCGCCCAGGTTTACAACCGATGTCGTCTTGCCTACGCCGCCCTTATGATTAAGGAATGCTGCGGTTTCTGATCGGTGCATCGTCCCTCCTTGACAGTTATTATGGCCGTGGAGCCATGAGGTTATTCCCGGTTCTGACACTGTAGATTGCGCATTCTTGCGCGAATCGGCGATATATTCAACATCTTTTTTCGATCGAGCTTGAAGCTTTACAAAAATTCGCGTCTCCTTTAGTATCGTACATCATGGAAAACGGTTTTCCGGGCAAGACCGGTTCCCGATAAGACGTGCGAAACGAAAGGACACGAGATGATAAACCTGATACTGCTGATAGCGGGTTTTGCCGTCCTGGTCAAGGGGGCGGACTGGCTTGTCTCGGGGGCTTCATCTCTTGCCAGGAAAATGGGTGTTTCCGAGCTTGTGGTCGGGTTGACCGTCGTCGCCTTCGGAACATCCACCCCGGAATTGTTCGTCAACATATTTGCGAGCGCCCAGGGAAACGCGGAGATCGCCATCGGAAACGTGCTGGGGAGCAATATATTCAACACTCTTCTTATCCTTGGTGTGTCTTCGGTAATTTTTCCCCTTGCCGTCACGAAGGGGACGGTATGGAAGGAGATCCCTTTCAGCCTGCTGGCGATCATCATACTGGGGGCTCTTTCGAACGATGCACTGTTTGACAATACGGGTTCTTCGACCCTCACGCGGATCGACGGATTCGTCTTCATCGCCTTTTTTGCGATATTCGTATATTATATTACGAGCATCGCGAGGGTCACGGGACACTCCACGCGCGAAAGCGCCGACGAAGTGAAGGGAAGTATGGCAAGGCATATCATCAAGTCCGCGGTCGGACTTGCCGCGCTTGTCACGGGCGGCAAACTGGTCGTCGACGGCGCCGTGGGTATCGCCATGCGCCTCGGGATCAGCGAAACACTCATAGGATTTACCATCGTCGCCGCGGGAACGTCGCTGCCGGAACTTGCGACCTCGGCGGTTGCCGCCTACAGGAAAAAACCGGATATAGCGATCGGCAATATCGTCGGTTCGAACATCTTCAACATATTCTTTATCCTCGGGATTTCCACCCTTATAAGGCCGCTGCCCATAACCGCTCAGATCAACGTGGATATAATGGTATTGACGGGAGGCAGCCTGCTTCTTTTCTTTTTCATGTTCGTCGGAAAGAGGCATCACCTGGAAAGAAGGAATGGAATTATTCTCATCCTGCTGTACATGGCGTATGTGGCGTTTCTCGTAAAAAGGGGATGACCGGACCAATGAAGAAATTTTTAACCCACATGAAGCAGTACATGTTCCGCGGGCTGCTGACCCTGATACCCGTGGGGCTTACAATCTTCACGATAAGGATCGTTTACGTCTTTATCGACAAACGGGTCACGGAACAGATCGCCCGGGTTACGGGGCACCACATACCCGGGCTCGGGTTGCTGCTTTTCATCATCGTTCTCTATGTGACGGGGCTTATCGCCAGCAACATGCTTGGGAAAAAGATGATAAGTATTATAGACAGGGTTTCCGCCCGTATTCCGATCATCAAGATGACGTACCTTGTCGGCAAGCAATTGTCCAACACGCTGTCCCTTCCCGAAAAGCACATATTCAAAAAGGCCGTGCTCGTCGATTTCTTCAGGCCGGGGGCGTGGGTCGTCGGTTTTATAACCGGGGAGATCAGGGATGCCGCCGGCGGGGAGATCTACGTCAAGGTCTTTATCCCCACCGTTCCTAACCCGACCTCCGGATTCCTGGCCGTAATGAAGGAGTCGCAGGTAAAGGATCCCCACTGGACCGTCGAGGAAGCGATGAAAATGACAATTTCCGGCGGGATCATAGGCCCCGGGGAAATCGGGAATATTGCCGGATAAAGACGGAGGGAGCGGCACTGCGAGGGCTCTTCGCGGGAGGATCGCAATGGACTTCAGAAATGTATACGAGGACGCCGTCCGCGCGGCGGCTTACAATGAGCTCGAGTTCGGGGGGACCTACCATATCGCCTTTCGCGATTTGCCGGCGATGATCGGCGGCGCGGTGAAGGGAAGGCGCTCCGTCGATTTCGGGTGTGGGACGGGGCGTTCGACCAGGTTCCTGCAGCAGCTCGGATTCGAGACGGTCGGCGTGGACATATCCGCCGAAATGGTCAGGATAGCGCGGGAGCGAGATCCCGGCGGCGACTACCGCGTCATCGAGGACGGAGATTTCAGCGCGCTGCCAGACGGTGTTTTCGATCTTGTGCTTTCCGCCTTCACATTCGACAACATTCCGACGCTCGAACGGAAGGTGCGGCTGTTCGGCGGGCTGCGCGCTCTGCTGGCCCCGCAGGGCCGGCTCCTGAACATGGTTTCGACTCCGGAGATATATGTCAACGAGTGGACGACATTCACGACAAGGGATTTTCCGCGGAATCGCGAGGCGAAATGCGGCGACGTCGTTCGAATAGTTACGACTGAATACTCGGACGCGCGCCCCGTGGAGGATATCGTCTGGCCGGACGAGGATTACAGGTCGGTGTACGGGGAGGCGGGATTGGAGCTTGTCCGTGTCGAGCGCCCGCTTGCCCGCGGAGATGAGGGGATTCCGTGGGTAAGCGAAACGAAGATAGCTCCGTGGGCGATATACATGCTGCGTCCGGCCCCGCTTCCGGGCGCCGGGAGGTTCTTGCGCTGAAGGCCGTTCTTTCCGAATCGGCGATTGCGGGGTTCCCGATGCCCCCCGCTCCGTAATTTAACGCTACACATTTCCGCCGATTGGTGTTACAAATATGTCATTCGTATTACCACGCCGGATTTTTCCGGCAAGGGAGTCTCCGGCAACCCGGGAGGGACGAATGGGATATTTCAGGAAGATATCGAATCTCATGCGGCTGGTCGTATGCGCGATGTTCGTGGCGGTGTTCGCGACCGTTTCCCCGGTGTCGGCTCACGATGCGTCGAGCAGGGTGATCATCGACACGGACGCCGCCCTCGACGATCTTCGGGCGATCGCCCTGATCCTTCTCGACGATCATTTCGACGTGGTCGCGGTCGTCACATCAGACGGGGCATGTTCTCCCGTGACCGGTGCGGCGAACGTGAGGCGCGCCCTCGAATTTCTTGGGCACGGGGATATCCCGGTCGGCGCGGGCAGAGTCCTCGGAATGAGCGCCCCGCCATGGAGGCCCATGTCGGAGGCGATGGGCTGGGCCGATATCCCCGCGGCAACCGGAGATGAAGGGTTCGAGACGGCCGTGGAAACGACATTACGCGTGTTGGAAAGGGAAAAGACACCGGCGATCTACGTCTGCCTCGGGCCGATGACGAACCTCGCCGGGGCTCTGGAGGCTGATCCGGCGATCGGGGAAAGGATAGTCGCCGTCTATTACTATGGAACCGGGCCCGGTTCGGAAGAAGTATCCTGGAACACGGGGCGTGATCCCGGTGCGGCCGGCGCGGTCGCCGCCTCCGGGATTCCACTCTATTATTGTTCACTTCCCGATTCGTCGCTCCTCAGGTTCGACGAGACGTTTTTCGGGGAGATCTCCGGATTCGATTCGCGCGGGGCGGAATTTCTGAGGCGACTTCATACCGGGGAAAGGGTCAGGGAACTGCTGCTCCGGGGGCATTTTGTGGCATGGGACGAGACGGTGGCTCTGTGCCTGGCCGAGCCGATGATCGCCGAATTCGAGCCGGACCGGCGGAATACAAAGATCTTTCATCTTCTGTCTTTCGATCTTCCCGGAGCCAGGAATATATATCTGCAGGCGGTGAAATACGGAGGAGGCGGCGCGGCATCCCTGCGGAATGCGGTTGTTTTCGGCGAGTTCCCGGTCGATCCGGCGCTGATGAGAAGCGACATCGCACTGATGGC
>JBFYZH010000020.1:0-21543 GCA_041309605.1 Candidatus Krumholzibacteriota bacterium | reverse complement strand
CGAGCACCTTGCCGGCCAGAAGGTCAATCGGCCTCAGCGACGAGAGCATCACCTCGATCACCCTGTTGTTCTTTTCCTCGATGATGCTTCGCTGAACGGCGATGCCCCACATCAGGATCGTCATGTAAAGCATCATGACGAACATGAAGCTCGACATGAACATCGAATCGAATCCCTTGCTGCCCTTCTCCTTCCCTTCCTTGATCTGAACCGTATTGATCTTTATACCCTTGACGAGTTTCTCCACCGACGCGTCGTCGAGCCCCTCGGCTTCGAGCCTGAGGCCTATGATTGTGTTTTCGAGGATGCTCTCGAACCTGTCCATCGTCTTCAGGTTCCCGAGGCGCTTTCCGTAGAATGTCGCCTCGCTCTTCGAGACGATATCCTCGGGCAGGACGATGTACCCGTCCAGCACGTCGCTCTCGATCTCGTAATTGAGCGAGTTTTTCGTGGCGGCGAGATCGCCTCCGGACATGTCGATCTTTCTCAGGTCGTATTTCGCCGTTCCATCGTCGAGAGTGTCGACGAGGGTCTCGCTGAGCCTTCCGTAGACATCCATGCCCGTCATGTCGATCACAGCTATCCTCGTCTGGGTTTCCGGCGTGTATTTCATGAACAGCATCGGAGCGAAGATCAGCAGGGCCATGAGCGCGGGGCCGAGGACCGTTCCGATGACGAAGCTTTTCTTTTTCACCCTCTCGAGATATTCCCTTTTAACCACGGTAAACATTTTCTTCATCGATCTCGCCCCCCTTCTCCTTCACCTTCGCGATGAAAATATCGTGAAGCGACATCTCTCCGATCTCGAACCTGTCCACTCTCCCGTTGTCCAGCGCGTGGCGGAGAATCCCGTTCGGATCGGCCCCGTCCTTCAGAGTGATCGAAAGGTCCTGTCCGAAATCGACGATCTTCTCCACTTCGGGCCAGGTCTCCAGGAGCCTGCGGTCCCCCGAGAACCTTATCGACACGACGTTTTTGCTCATCTGCATCTTGATGTCCGCGAGGCCGCCCTCGAGGATCTTTTTACCCTTGTTTATAAGGCATATCCTGCCGCACAGTTTTTCCACCTGGTCCATCAGGTGCGTCGAAAGGACCACCGTCCTGCCCTGGTTCTTCATCTCTATTATTATATCCTTGAGCATCTCGGTGTTTATCGGGTCGAGACCGGAGAACGGCTCGTCGAGTATAACGAGCTGCGGCTCGTGAAGCACCGTCGATATGAACTGTATCTTCTGCTGCATCCCCTTCGACAGCGACTCGACCGTTTTATCCCGCCAGTCGTCGAGCTCGACCTTCTTCAGCCATTTCCTCGACCTCTCCAGGGCGGTCGCAGCTGATATCCCCTTGATCTCCCCGAGGAAGACGAGATGGTCGAGGATCTTCATCTTCCTGTACATCCCTCTCTCTTCGGGAAGGTACCCGATCTTTTCCTTCGCCTTTTCGCTGAGCGGCCGGCCGAAGAGGTTTATTCTTCCCTCGTCGGGCTGGATGATGTTCATCACCATCCTGATTAACGTCGTCTTCCCCGCCCCGTTCGGTCCGAGAAGACCGAAGACGCCGCCCGGTTCGATGACGAGCGAAAGATCGTCCACGGCCGTATGCCCGTCATATCGTTTGGTCACGTTTTCAATTGAAAGCAATCTCGAGCCTCCTTGACTGGTGGATAGCCCCTTTCAGCGAGCGCCGCCCGCGCCCCGGCGCATGCCGGCACTTCGAGCGCAAACGGCGCCGTGCCGAATACCGGCACTTCAATCGCTGCCGGCGCCGCGGCGCATATATTCACGCCGGTCATATCGATCAGAGAGTATACAGGAACGGAGCCCGGTTTATTCATCCAAATCCTCCCGCCATCCGCAGAGGAGCCCCTTCATCTCGACGAGCGCCCTGTAACGGTGGCTTATCGCGTTCTTCTCCCCTCTTTCCATCATGGCGACGGTCTTCCCCTTTTCCGGCACGAAAAAGACGGGGTCGTATCCGAACCCGTTTTCACCCGAGGGCCCGGAAGCTATCTCGCCATCCAGCACTCCCTCCGTGACAAGAGCCTTGAGCGGATCGCGGGGATCCGGAAAGAGGACCATCACGCACATGAACCTCGCGGTCCTTTCCGGCGCGGGTACCTTCTCTATCGCCTTGAGAAGAACCCAGCATCTCTGCGCGTCGGTCAGACCGGCGCCTCCGTATCTCGCCGAGAGTACGCCGGGTTCTCCCCCGAGAGCGTCCACCACGATGCCGGAATCGTCCGCCAGCGACGGCAGGCCCGTGGCCTCGAAGGCCGCTTTAGCCTTGATCATCGCGTTTTCTACGAAGGTGGTCCCCGTCTCTTCCGGCTCGGGAAAGCGCGGAAAACCGTCGAGAGAGACCAGCTCGATCCCCTCTCCCGAAAGGATCGAAACGATCTCGTCCATCTTTCCCCTGTTGCGCGTGGCGACGACTATCCGTTGCTTTTCCAACGAAGACCTTTCTTCTGTATTTCCATTATCCGCCTTATGCCCGAAGCCGCGACGGCGAGCATCCTCTCCAACTGCCCGCGGTCGAACGCCTCTTTCTCGGCCGTACCCTGTATTTCGATGAACCTGCCGCCGTCGTCCATGACGACATTCATGTCGACGTCGGCGGAGGAATCCGATTCGTAATCCAGGTCGAGAACGACCCTGCCGCCCGATATTCCCACGCTCACCGCGGCGACGATCCCTTTCAGCGCCGTCTTGTCGAGCTTCTGCGCGCGCAGGGCGCCCGCCAGGGCCATGAATCCTCCGTTGATCGAGGCGGTGCGGGTCCCTCCGTCGGCCTCGAGGACGTCGCAATCGACCACGATCGTCCTTTCTCCGAGCGCCTCCATATCGACGGCCGAGCGCAGAGAACGCCCGATAAGGCGCTGTATCTCCTGAGTCCTTCCGTTGACCCTGCCCTTCGCCGATTCGCGGGGGATCCTCTGCCTGCCCGAGCGGGGAAGCATGCCGTACTCCGCCGTGATCCAGCCCCTCCCCTTTCCCCGCAGGAAGGGAGGCACCCCCTCTTCGATCGTCGCCGTGCATATGACCCGCGTATCCCCCATCCCGAACAGCACCGATCCGGGCGCGCCCTTGATATAGTTGCGCTTTATGCTTATCTTCCGCAGTTCGGTATTCTTTCTTCGTGTCTTCTCAATCATCACGGACCGGCACCTTTCCGATTCATTCACCACCGGACATGTTCCACCTTGTTTATCGGTCTTCCAAGGAACCTTTCGCCGACCTCCTTGAAGAGGTACGGATTATCGCTGACGTAACATTCGAATTTTCCGCCGTCGCGGCGGCCGCAGGCAAGACCGTCTCTACCCAGTATTTCTTCGACCTCGAGGGCCGTCTCCGAAGCCGAATCGACCAGGGTGACATCCGCCCCCACCACTCTCGAAATCACGGGCTTGAGAAGGGGATAGTGCGTGCACCCCAGCACAAGCGTGTCGGCTCCGAACCCGGCGAGTGGATCGAGGTACCTGCGGGCCACCATCTCGGTGACCTCGTCGTCGAGCCATCCCTCCTCGGCGAGCGAAACGAACAACGGGCACGGGTTGGACCTTATCTCGAGCCCCGGGTCAATTTCGCGCAGAGCGGTCTCGTAAGCCCTTGACCTGATGGTCGCGGGGGTTCCGATGACGGACACCTTCCTGTTCCTGCTGGCCCTCGCGGCGGCCCTCGCTCCGGGCAGAAGCACCCCCACAAGGGGGATATCCTCCTCGCCATTGAGCCTGGGAAGAGCGACCGAGGAGGCGGTGTTACAGGCTATGACGATGATCTTTACGTTTTTCCCCTTGAGGAAGGCGAGGTTCTCCCTGGAGAAACGCAGGACCGTCTCGGGGCTTTTCGTTCCGTACGGGACCCTCGCCGTATCCCCGAAATACACGATATTCTCGCCGGGAAGACGGTTCGTCAACTCGCCGACCACCGTCAGCCCGCCGACGCCCGAATCGAAGACACCGATCGCTTTTCGCCTTTTTTCAGTCATTCCGGCCGGCCGGACTCCCTTCGCCGATCATGCGGCGCAGCCATCTCCCCGCGACGAAGCGGCACCCGCACCCTTTACGCCTTCGCTCCCCGCGCCGCGATCATTTCCAGGTCATGATGTCGAGCGGTTTGTTCACGTCGTAATGTCCCGCTATCGTCTCGACCGGATAACCCTCGACAAGGAACTGGAGCTGCCTGACCTGCGGAAAATTGGAGGCTATGGTCTTCATGATCATGCTGATCGTATAATATTCGCCGGTGCTTCCCCCGGGATGATTCGATACGAGCACCGCGTTGAAATCGATATAAAGAATCTGCGTCTCCTCGACCCAGAACACCTGCAGGACCTTCGTCCCGGCGGGGATCGCCGAGACCATGCCGCCGCTCCTGGGCCCCTCGATCAGCGCGGCAAGCACGGCCTTGATCTGATTTTCGATGTCGTACCCGACCGCGATCTCCCTGGTTTCCGACAGCATGCCGTCGGCTTGCCGGCTGGCGAAAAACAGCGTCGCGCTGCGGGTCCCTTCGGGCACGCTCTGCACTTCGGCGGGAGGTTTTTCCTCCCTCAGGCGGACCCATCTCGATATGAGGACACCCATCACCGCCACGATGGCAACAACGAGCAGGATGAATATTATTTTTCTGCCGATTCCCGTTTTTCTCACTCCCTCGCGCGCCCCGCGTCATCGCTCGTTCGAAGACGCGCCGGAACGCGTCCCACGAAATTTCCTTACGGCTTCCACGATCCCCTCGACAACACCGGCCTTGAAAGAACGGTCCTGCAGAAGCTCTTCCTCCTCGGGATTTGAAAGGAAGGCCACCTCGACGAGGATGGCGGGCATCTTGAGTCCCTTGAGGACCATGAACCCCGCCTGCTTGACTCCGCGGTTCCTGATCGGAATCTCCTCGCTCAGTTCCCGCTGAACGAGCTCCGCCAGGGCGCTGCTTTCGTTTATGAACTCGTTCTGGACCATGTCCCAGAGTATGAAATCGAGATCTTCCAGTTCGCCCGGCTTCAGATCCGGATTTTCGAACTTCAGGGAGGCGTTCTCCTCCCTTGCGAGCCGGTCATCGTACTCGCTTCGCCCTTGGGCGAGGAAAAAGGTCTCGAAACCCCCGGCATCGGGATGGAACCAGCCGTTGCAGTGTATGCTTATGAAAATGTCGGCCCCCGCGGAGTTGGCTATCTCGGCCCGCCTGCCGAGGGGGATCAGTTCGTCGCCGGAGCGGGTCATGACGACCTCGACCCCGAATTCATCCTCGAAACTTGTTTTCAAAAGATACGCTATCTCCAGATTGACATCCTTTTCCAATATCCCCGAATCGCCGATCTTTCCGTTGTCGACGCCGCCGTGGCCGGCGTCTATCGCGATTTTCCTGAGGTCGAACCCGGGCCGCCGGGAATCTTCTTCGATTATCTCGGTCATCTTTCTTCCGGCGTAATCGGCTTCGGGTATCTCGGGCAGATCTCCCTTCTCGAGAAAGATGACAAGCTGTCCTTCACGCCCTGCATCCCTGTCCCCGTCGACGAATTCGACCCTGAAGCGCGACGCGGACCTCTGCACGTCGAAAAAAAGATACGAGTCGTGCTCGGCCTGCTCCGCCCTTACCCTGTTGAAAAGCCCCTTGCACCGGGTCGCCGATATTTTCAGCGCGTTGAGCCTGCCCCCGTATATCTTGAGCCGGAGAAGCCCCGGCGTCTCGCTGTCAGCATGGTAAAGAAGCTCATCGGTGAGCGAAATGAGCGCCCTGGAACCGTTTTCCTCGTCCATGAACTCTATGCCCGTGACGTTGTATTGCGGAGAGCCGATCGTCATGACGAGCCTCGTTTCGTCCAGGTCGATCTTGCCTCCGGTCCTGGCGGAGAGAATCCCGGATATGAATTCCAGCGGGATCATGACGAGCCCGTCCGTATACCTGACGGGGATCCGCATGAGGATCGGTTCGTTGTTGACCAGTACCACCCTCGTGTCCAGGGTGAACAGGAAACGATCCTCGTCTATCCTCAGTATCAGTTTTCTCGTGCCCGGGTTCCAGTACCTTGTGGCCCTGAAGATGCGGGCGAGGTCGAAGGCGGAAATGAAAAGCTCCTCGCTCGGCTTCTCCAGCCGGTAGAGCGGAACGTTCTCCGTCTGCCGCCCGTCCGCATAGACCACGCCGAGGGTTCTGTCCGGAACCGTCCGTCCCTGGGCGGCGCGCGCCGGCGCCGGGATCGACAACGCGAGCGCCGCGATCGCCGCCGCAAGAAGCGCGAACGCCGCCGCGGGCGCCGCAGCCATGCCGAATTTTTCCGTCATGCGCGCCATGTCGTTCTACCTTTCACGGTCCCTATCCTTCACGGCCCTGTCGAGATCCCTTTTTGCGTCGCGCTCGGCGATGGTGCGCCTCTTGTCATACGACTTCTTGCCTCTTGCAAGCCCCAGTTCCACCTTCACCTTTCCCGCGTCGTTGAAATAGAGCCTGAGCGGAACGAGCGTCAGCCCCTTTTCCTGGGTTTTTCCGAGAAGCCGTTTGATTTCTTTCGCGTGCACGAGGAGTTTCCTGGTCCTTGTCGGTTCGTGGTTGAACCTGTTTCCCATTTCGTACAGGCTGATATGGGCGTTGAACAGAAACAGTTCGTCGCTTTCGATGCCGGCGTACGAGTCCTTCAGATGGGCGCTCCCGGCCCTTAGCGATTTGACCTCGGTGCCCCTGAGCACCATTCCCGCTTCGAGGGTTTCGAGGATCTCGTAATCGTGCCTCGCCTTCCTGTTTGTGCAGATGATTTTCATAAAGAATGATACACCTTAAACCCTGGAATCTCCCCCGCCGGATCATTCACCCGGAATAAAACCAGGACCGGCCGGCGAACCGCCGGCGGACTGAGGGCCGGAGTCAGGCGAAAATTACCAGAGGGTGGGGGTGTTTGCAAGATAAAAAGCGGTTTGAATCAAGTACTTAACGGCTGTCACGACGGCCCCGGAAAATAGATTATCTCTTTTGCCCCCTCTCTAAGGGTAAACCTGACCTTTCTCGAACTTCCGGCGCTCTGCCCGCCCTCCCCGTAGTAGTTAAGGAAAAGTTCGTGTTCGCCGGGGCCGCATTCCATCCTGAAGACCCCGATCCGGGCCGGCAGGGTCTGCCAGGATCGGGTATCGGCGGTCTCGATGGCGGAAAAAACCTTGCCGAGCACGTCGAACACGTGGCCCCCCTTGTCCGACAACTTGGTCTGGGCCAGCGTCCTGATGTAGGTTCGCAGGGCGGACTTAAGCAGGATCGCCCCGATCTCCTTTTTGAAGGAAACCATCGCCGTCTCCTCGATATCGTCGAGTACGATCGTCGAGGCCGCCTCCATGCCGTCGATGACGACCCGGCAGGTGGCGGCGATCCCCGGCTGTCGGACATATTCGGGGAACGCGAACGAAAAAACGACGCCGGAGTTTTCCATGCTGAGCCCCGAAACCGCTCCCGCGTTGACCATCATGGGCTCCTGGATCCCCGGAAGGGTGAAAAACCCGAACAGGTTTCCGTCCGAACTGTTAAAATAACCCTTGATGGACCTGGATATTTTAAGGGGGGCCCTGCCCTGCTCGGCGAAGATCACGACTTCGGTGAGATCGGGATTTTCGGACACGGGCCTCGCCTCGGGGCGGATTTTGCCGATCTGGTCGTACTCGATCCGCGCGTCGTCGGTCAGACCCTCCTCCTCGTAGTGCAGCGCGGCGAGGTACCTCGCGAACGGCACGTCGAGCTTCTCCCAGTCCTCCTGCGAAAGCCGGTCGGTGTACTGTTCGAGTCTCAGGATCGTGCGGTTGCGCTCGACCTTCGCGCCCTCCCGGTCCCCCTTCATACGGTACGCGAGAAGCAGGTAGGCGTTTATCAGAATCTTCTCGTGAGCTTCGGGCTGGTACTCCATGTTCCCCGCGCTCGCTACCGACGTCTTCACGAATTCGCTTATCGATACGGTCCCCTCTATCTCGTGGAACCTCTCCTCGGCCGCCTGGAGATCGACGATCGCCGAATCGTAGTCTCCGTACGCGAGCCTCGCCTTGCCGCGTTCGAGAAGGTAGAGACAGACGTCGTTATCGGAGGCTTCGTTTATGAGCTGCGTGAGGCTTCCGATGGCTTCGCCGTAATCGCCGGCGTAATAGAGGTCCCTCGAGATCTCCATTTTTGAAGTATACGTCGAACATCCGGCCGTCAGCAGTATGGCGGCAAGAAGGAAATATCTTCTCATAAGCGGGGGTTCCGATCGATCATCCCCTGATCTTGCCCTTTGTGCTCGCCCTCTTGTACTCCACCTCGTCGGTCCATTTCATGAGGAGGGTCTCCACTTCGAAGACGTCGAGCGTGACGTTCATGTAATTGATCGTCTCCCTGCCGTCCTGCTTGCGAAGGTTGGAGATGGTGCCCCTGAGTATATATTTCGCGCCGACGAAATTGCCGAGCCTGGCGGCCTTGGAGTTGTCGTAAAGGTCGGTCGCCTGCATGTTGAGCTGCTCGAGGGCCATGTCGAAGGCCTGGTCGTCGACGAACTGGGCCATGTTTTCCTTCATCATCTGCGTGCGGATCTTTTCGAGGACGAGCCTCGTGTCGATATGCTCGTCGGTCTTGTTGAGAAGACCCTGCGCGAGAAGCATCACGGGTTTTTCCCCGTTATGCTGAGCCGCGTAGAGCTGGTAAAACCCGTTCGCCCGGATCGAATTTATCATCCCGTCGGTGATCGTGAAAAGATCGGCGCTCGAAAAATCGGCGTCCTCCGCCTTGTCCGTCTCGAGATCGATCTCCCTTGTGGCCTTCCTGCCGCACCCCGAAACCGCCATGACACACACGAGGGCAAGTAACAGTATCCTCTTCATGCCTTCCTCCTTTTAAGCCTCCGGGGCAAGAGCCCCATCAAAACCTCCGGCTTCCCGGATTCCTGAATGGGCTCCCGCCGGCCCCGTTCGCACGCCGCGCGCCGGTTGCCCGCGGATCGTCGGCGATCCGCCATGGGCCCGTGACCGCACCGGCTTCATGCGAACTGTCTGCGGATCCTGACCGCACCGGCAGGATGCATCGTACCCCGTGCGCGGCCCTTTTTCAAGGATAATGACGATCGGGCGCGACGGGGCGCCCCGCGGGGCATCCCGTCCTTGACAAACGCCCATGCGTCGATTATCGTAGTATTCTGCAAATGCCGATTATGCCTGAGTGGTGGAACTGGTAGACGCGCTGCGTTCAGGGCGCAGTGGGGGTAACCCCATGGGGGTTCAAGTCCCCCCTCAGGCATTTTTATTTTTCCCGTGCAACCCGTGAATGAACCCTGACCGACGCGGCCGGCCCATCAACCCTGCCGATGATGCCGGTCAATGAGGCCGGCCTCTTTCTCATGTCGATAGCCGCCCGGGCCACCACTTGCGCGACCTACCTTATGTCGTCGACCTTGATCACCTTTACCGCGCCCAGGCCCTCGAGCTGCGAAGCCGTTTCCGCGTAATTGGTCAGCACGACGATCAGGTTGTCGCTGTCATGGAAATATTTTTCCGCCACCCTTTGAACGTCTGCCGAGGTGACGTTGTCTATGCCGCTCCTGTAGTTCTCGACAAAGCCTTTTCCCAGCCCGTAGAACTCGAGCGTCACCATCCACTGGGCTATATCCGCGTTAGTCTCGATGTCGAACGGGAAGAGGCCCGAGATGTACCTTTCGGTGCCTTCGAGTTCCTCCCCGGTCGCCTCGGCGTTTCTTATCTTGCCGAGCTCCGCGAGCGCAACGTCTATCGTCTCGCGCAGGGTCTGGTTCTTGGTGAAGGTGAAAACGCCGAAATACCCGCCCTTGAGGTTCTTGTTCATGACGCTTCGCACGCCGTAGGAGAGACCGCGGTTAACCCTGATCTCGTCCATCAGGCGCGACGTGAATCCCCCGCCGAGCATGCTGTTGGCCACTTCGAGGGGGAAATAGTCCGGAGTCTTCCTGTCGGTTCCTATATTACCTATTCTTATCATGCTCTGCGTGGCGTCCGGCTTGTCTATCACCACGATCCTGCGTCCGGGGATCGTCTTCGGCTCGACCGCGGCGATTTCGCCAGCCGCTTTTCTGCCGCCGCTCCAGGCGCCGAATCTTTTTTTAACTTCCTTCAGCGCGTTGCCCGCATCGATATCGCCGACTATGGCGAGTATGCATCCCCCGGGCGCGAAATTGTCCTTGTGAAAGGCGGCCACGTCCTGGAGCGAAATCTTTTCCACCGAATCGATGTACCCCTTGACCGGATCGGCGTACGGATGATCGCCGAGAAGCTCCTTGACGAACACCTTCGTCGCGATCCCGTAAGGATCCTCCTTCTCGCCGATCAGATCGGAGACGACGATCCCCTTCTCCCTCTCGAATTCCTCCGCAGGGAAATCGGGCGTCATCACGACCTTTGCCAGCAGGTCGAGGGCAAGGGGCAGGTCCCTTGCCATGAAATCGCCGGCGATATGCGTCTCGTCGGGCCCCGTCCCGGTCTCCAGCGAGCCGCCAACGCTTTCTATCATCTCGGCCATTTCCTCGGAGCCGATCCCGCCGGCTCCGCGCATCAGCATCGTCGCGGTAAGTTCGGCGAGCCCCTCCTTGCCGCGCGGATCGAAGGCCGACCCCGCCGGAACGTGGAACCTCACCGTCACCATCGGCACCTCGCGCGTCTCGACTATGAACACCCTCAGCCCGTTCTCCAGGGTATGTTCCCCGCAGGGTGGCATTTTTACGTCCTTCTGCGCCGCCGCCGAGACGACCGGAACGGCAAGCAGGGCCCCAAGCGCGAAAATCGACAATATCCTTCTCATATCAGGCATCCTCCATTGCTCCATTACCGTCATCCCTCGCTGCTTTCGGGAACGAGCGTCACGACGTTCCTGTTCTTTTCCGAGAAATATTTCCTTGCCACTCTTTTAATATCTTCGTTCGTTACGGCGCGGTATTTGCCCGGCACCTGCTCTATCATCCTGTAATCCCCGAAGAGCACCTCGTAGCGCCCGATCTTGCCCGCCTTGCCGTTGACCGTCTGCATGCTTCTGACGAAATCGGCTTCGAGCGAATTGCCGGCCTTCTCCAGTTCCGCGGCCGTGACACCGTCTTTCGCGATCGAATCGAGAATCGAATATATGGCTTCCTCCCCCTCGCGGGTTTCGTGTCCCGGTCTCATCTTGACGCCGAACACGAGAAGGTCCGGATCGATTCCCCAGCCGAAGGAGGCGTATGCGTAGAGCGCGGCTTCCATGTCGCGGACCATCGTCCTGTAGAGCCTCGAGCTTTCGCCGGAGGAAAGGATCGATTCAAGCACGGCCAGGGCGAAGAGATCCGCTTCGGAAACGCCGGGACCATGGTACCCGACGAGAATTTCGGGAAGCTCCGCCACCTTGTGAACCTCGGCTCTTCTTTCGCCGAGCTGCTCCGGTTCCCTGGTGCGCACCGGCGCCGGCGGGGTCTGGGCGGGTATCGGATCGTAGTTGCGGTGAATCAGTTCCAGCGCTTCCTTCGTGTCGAAATCGCCGGCGACAATGAGGATCGCGTTGTTGGGCGCGTAATATGTCCTGAAATATTTCACGCAGTCTTCCCTGTTTATGCCCTCGAGGTCGGACATCCATCCGAGCACCGGCCACTGGTAGGGATGCGCCTTGTAGGCGAGGGCGCTCAGTTCCTCCCACATCTGGCCGCCGATCGAATTGTCGATCGACAGGCGCCTTTCCTCCATCACCACGCCCATCTCCGATTCGAGATACTTCTGGTCGAGGGCAAGCGAGCGCATCCTGTCGGTGTCGAGATCCACGACCAGGGCCAGGCCGTCGCTCGAGATATCCTCGTAATAGGCCGTCATGTCGTTCGAGGTGAAGGCGTTCGAATATCCGCCGCTCGACTCGAGGATCCCGTCGAATTCCTTCGGGCCGTATTTTTCGGCCCCGTTGAACATCATGTGTTCCATGAAATGGGATATCCCGGTGATGCCGGCGACCTCGTTACGCGACCCGACCCTGAAAAAGGTCTGGTAGCTTATCACCGGCACGGAATGATCCTCGAGCAGGATCACCTTTAGCCCGTTGCCGAGGGTCTCGACGGTCACGTCGAGCTTGATATCGACCGGTTCTTTTGCGGTGTCGTGCTTTCGCGCGGCGTCTTTTTTCGCGGCGCGCGCTCCAGCGACCGGCGCCAACGCCGTCAGCGCAAGGGTTGTCATGACGACCAGGATCGTCTTCAAGGGATCTCTCACGTGTCTTCCTCCCGTCCTTACAGGGTTTGTGAGCGGTTTGCCGGAATGCGGTCTGCCGGAATCCGGGCGCTTTTCAATCGGCTTTGCAGACGATTTTTTCCGAGACCTTTCAAGCCGCCTTCCCCGCGGCCCGGCGTTTCGTTTTTTTACGATGGTAACCGGTGACAAGTTCCATGAAAATGGCGAGCTCGTTCTCCAGATCGACGCTCGTGCCGTCGAAATAGAAAGTGCGGATCGGAATTCCCTCGTGGTCCCTGGACAACCTCGGATAGATCGATTCCGAAACGATGCCGTTCATGCAGGTAAACGGGCTGATATCTATGATACCGTCGGCGCCGTTTTCGTAAAGATATACCGCCTTGCCGACGCTCAGGGCCATCTCGCCCAGGGCCCCATGCCACGGCAGCCATGGCAATCCCATGTCCAGTATCGTCCTGATATCGCGGGGCTCGGGCATCGACGAGAGTTCCCCGTGAAGGGGGGCGAGGATCGTTTCCTCGAACCTTCTCTGGACGAATTTCTTTATTTGCACCCCGATCATCGCCCGCGAAAGTGTCTTTCCCCTGCGAGCGAGATTGCGGACCTGTTCCTCGTCGGTGTACCACACCCACTCGGAGATGTCGGAAAGCCAGGCCGTCGCGCCGAACGGTTCGAGTTTTCTTATCAGGCTCTCGTTGCTGAATGTGTTCAGGCGGCAGAATATCTCCCCGACGATCCCGACGAGCATCGATTCGCCGGAGAAATCGGCCGGCACGGCGCGGAAGATGTCCCGGGCCTCCTCCATCGCCCCCGCGAGCCTTCCGGCCATGCGCAGCCCCGCACCTCCCCCGTGTTCCAGCGTTTCGCAGAAGACCCCGAGCGACTTCCGGTAAGCGAGGTCCGCCGCTCCGGCCTGAGTCTCGCGTGGCCTGTAAAGGTGAAGCATCTTCCTCAAGGCGTCGCTTCCGACAAGGGCCATCCAGCCCAGTTTCTGCAGGGAGCGCACCGAGACGCCGAGCTGCGAATATCCGTCGGCGCTCGTCGGGGAAACGATGGGAAGGTCGGAGTATCCCATCTCGTCGAGTATCTGGCGCATGAACGGGGCGTACTGGCCGAAACGGCACGGCCCCCCGGCCGTGGGCATGAAAAAGGCCGTTTTCGACACGTCGAATCCGGGCGATTCGATGACCTTGAGAAATCCCCCCACCGTCACCCTGGCAGGCAGGCACTCGTCGCCCGAAGTAAATCTTCCGGCCAGTTCGTATGTCTTTTCGTCCCCCTCCGGGACGACCCTCGCGTCTATCCCAAGGTTCCGGCACGCCGCAGCGAAAGCTTCGGCTCCGCCGGACGACATTCCCGGGATGAAGAGGGTTCTGCCATGGAGGGCCGACGATCCTTTTTCCACCACCTCAGCACTCCCTTGCTGTCAAGATAAGCCTCGCAGCGGGTCATTATACCGGCGTCATTTCCGTGCGCGTCGAACTGGAGCGTAAGCCACGGCCGGCCGGCGACCCTGCCGCAGAAGTGTTTGATGTACGAATCGGGGCCGCATTTGAAATTCGTTATATATATAAGGTGAAGGTTATTCCTGCCTTCGACGAACCTTGCCGCCTGAAGTATCCTGCGCCCGTAATTCCAGAACATGTTTTTTCCGGCGGCGTCCACGTCGATCCCGTCGAGGGGAAGGAAGAAGATCGGGACGACGTTCATGCCGTAGTAATCCCTCAGCTTCGACGGGACATCGAGATTGATCTCCTTGTCGAAGATATTATACGGCCTGCCCGCGATCACTATGCCCTGCTGCCCCGCCTCTTCGATGGCCCTGAGAGCCTTTTTGCCGGCCTCAAGGACCTTTTCGCGGAATATCTGCTGCGCGGCGTAGGCCGCTTTCACGGCCGTCCTGTGCCGCCCGCGGCTTATGCCGAACCATTTCGCCGATTCCCAGAGCTCCTTCTCGACCGATTTCGCGCCCTCGCGGAAATGCACCGTCGGGGCGAAGATGCGATCCTCGCGGCCGTCGAGCGAAGGCATCCCGCGAAGAACGAACGGAAGCGTCTGCGCCCAGGGACAGAGATAGGAATTGACCTCCGGCGTATCCGTTTCGGAATCTATCACGTTCGGGACGAAAACCATGTCGACGCCCTCGTCGAGAAGGACCGCCACGTGCCCGTGGGCGGTCTGAATCGGGCAGCAGGGCTCGGCCACCGTCTCTTCGAGCCCCCTGTTGACGATGCCCCTGTTGGTCGCGGGGCTCACCGTCACATCGACGCCGAGCGCTTCGAGCCAGGTCCTCCAGAACGGGAAGCGGTCGTAATAATACATCGACCTCGGAATGCCCATGGCGACCTTTTTCCCGGCCGTTGATGAGGTAGCCGGGGCCGCGGCGATCCTCATGGTGGGCTGGGTTTCACCGATCCTCACGGCAGCCGGGGCTGCGCCGATCCTCGCGGCGGCCGCCGCTGAGTAATCGTCCTCCAGAAGCCTCGTGTACAGATGAACGAGGTCCGGGATGACCGGCTTGACGACGGCTTTGGACCTCTTGCGGTACTTGTCGCTGCACTTGTCGCCCCAGTACGTCTTTTCCCCCATGACGGTAAATTCCTGGATATCGCAGTAATTCGTGCACCCCTTGCAGGAAAACTCCCTGATACTGTAATCGATCTTCGAGATATCGTATCCGCGGAAGGAGGATTCCCTGCCGAGCGCCTGCGTCTTTTCCCAGGCGAGCAGCGCCGAGCCGATCGCCCCGATGACGCCGTTGTAGGGCGGGACGATGATCTCGCGCCCGAGCACCTCGCTGAAGGCGGCCGCCACGGAATCGTTGTACGCCGTTCCCCCCTGGAAGAAGATCACCTTCCCGATTCGGCGGCCCCTTACGACCCTGTTGAGATAGTTCTGCACGACCGAATAGGCCAGCCCGGCGATCAGGTCCTTCTTTTCGGCGCCCTTCTTCATGCAGGAGGAGATGTCCTGCTCCATGTACACGGTGCACCTCTCTCCCAGGCGCACCGGCGCATGCGATTCGAAGGCGAGGCTGGAGAATTCATCGACGATATCGACATCGATCTTCTGCGCCTGTTCCTCGAGGAATGAACCTGTGCCGGCCGCGCAGGCCTCGTTCATCGAGAAATCGACGACTATGCCGTCATCGATACATATATATTTCGAATCCTGGCCGCCGATCTCGAAGATCGTATCGACCTCGCGGCCGAGGAGTTTTGTGCCAATGAAATCCGAACCGGTCTTGTGCGCGGTGATCTCGTCGTTGACCGTATCCGCCCCCACAAGTTCGCCTATCAGTTCCCTTCCCGAACCCGTCGTCCCAACGCCCCTTATCCGGACCTTGTCCCCGACCGAGGCCTGAAGCTCGGCGAGCCCCTCGCCGACAACGTCTATGGGCCTCGCCCTGGTCCTCAGGTATATCTCCCTGATGACCGACCCCTCGGCGTCCACCAGCGCGAAGTTCGTGCTGACCGACCCCACGTCGATGCCGAGCCAGGCGTCGACGGGAAGGGTCCTGCCTTCGAACGAATAATCGAAGACCCTGTCGCGAAGGAACAGCACCTTTTCGCGCGATAGAGGCTTCAGCGACGGGAACTTTTGGGATCCCGCCGCGGGCGCACCCTGTATCTTCTCGGCGAAGAGTTTTCCGTCGAAAAGATGGCCGTTGCCGGACGCGAGGATCGCCGAGCCTATCGCGCCTATGTACGAACAATGTTCCGGAACGACGAAGTCCTTTTCCTCTATATCGAAAACACGCTGTATGGCCCCGGCGACCCCGCTGTTCATCGCGACCCCGCCGATGAAGGCCGTCCTGCCGGTGATCTTCCGCCCCTTTACTATATTGCTCTTGAAGTTACGCGCCACCGCCTCGCAGAGCCCTTTGAGGACCTCGCCGGGCATGTATCCCTTCTGCTGGGCGTGGATCATGTCGGATTTGGCGAAAACGCTGCAGCGGCCGGCGATCTTCGGGCAGCGGCCCGCCGCCATGACGATATCTCCGATATCCTCGACCGGGTAACAGAGCCTGCCCGCCTGCTGGTCCATGAACGATCCGGTCCCCGCCGCGCAGTCCCCGTTGGTCTCGAAATCGGCTATCCCTGCGCCGCTGCCGTTCCCCTCCATACGAAGGTACTTGGAATTCTCCCCGCCCATCTCGAAAACGTTCATCACGTCGGGATGAAGCCTGCTGATGCCCGTTGCGACGGCCCTGAATTCGTTTTCGGCGGGTATGCCGATGGCGCCGGAAACCAGCTTCGCCGAGGCTCCAGTCACCACCGCCGATTCGATCTCTTCGGGCTCCAGGAAGGCCGACAGTCTCCTCAGATCGTCGACCAGGGCGTCCAGGGGACGTCCCTGTATCCTAATATACCTGGAAACGGCGACAGCCTCCCCCTCGGCGGACGGGAAGGATTTGACCGCGTCGATAAGCCCGCCGCTGGAATCCTTCAGCTCTTCCAGCCTTTTCCCGGGACCCAGCAGAGTCCACTTCAGGCTGACCGTCCCGACATCGATTCCAAGAACCAGACCCATTATCGTTTCTCCACGGCATCCATGCCGTTTTCAGACCCGTACGCAATCCTCTCCCGGTCGAACCGGGTTCTCCGGCCGATGCCGGACACACCCATCACCCGGCGGAGGAAGGCACGCAATAATCGACGGACGATGATTATATACCATCATTGACCGTTTTCTCAAGATTTTCTCTCAAGATTTCCGGCCCGGAAGCCGAATCTATAGATTGTATAAACAGTTAATCACGGGTCAGGGCAAACCTGGCCGGGTGGTTTTTTGTCCGGAATGAAGGCAATTTTGAGGCGGACAGGCCCGGAACATCGGGCCGGCAGGGGGTTGACAGGCAATGACAAACGTAGTCGATGAACTGTTCAAGAATGTGAAAACGCTTCCGACGCTCCCGGTTGTGGTTCAGAAGATATTCGCCTCCATCAACGATCCGAAGGTCGGGGCGAAGCAGCTCGCCGAGATAATAGCCAGCGACCAGACACTGACGGCAAGGGTGCTCAAACTGGTCAACTCCTCCTTTTTCGGGATGAAGGGAAAGGTGCAGAATATCTACAATGCCGTCACGATGCTGGGGTTCTCGACGATCCGCCAGATATGCCTCGGCGCGTCGATATGCGGCAAGTTCCAGAACGTCACGGACGCCGCCAATTTTTCAGGACCCGCCTTCTGGGAACATTCCATCGCCACCGCGACGATCGCCAAGGAGATCAGCAAAAAGACGATCAAGATCGAACCGGACATATGCTATACGCTTGGATTGCTCCACGACATAGGCAAACTGCTTCTGCTGGAGAATCAGAAGGAGCGGTTCTTTGAAGCCCTGGCGATGGCGAAAAAGGACAATATTCATCTTCACGAAGCCGAAGCGAAGATATTCGAGGTCGATCACGCCGAGATCGGCAACTGGCTCCTCAGGAAATGGAACCTTCCGCGCGACTCGAGAAGGGCCGTCAAAAACCACCATTCGGCACGCACCGAGATGATCTCGCCGGCATCCCCGGACGCCCTGACGGCGGTCGTCTATTTCGCCAACCAGATAGCCCACGTGTACGAACTCGGGCAAAGCGGCAACATGAACGTCGAGCTGGAAGAGGCCAATTTCAAGAAGTTCTTCGGCGTCGCGTTCAACGACGTGAAGCTCGACCAGGTGAGGATCCGCGAGGAAGTCGGCATATCGCTGGAGATCCTGGGAGTCCAGACGGGATCGAAGGTGACCGTATAGGTTACCAGCTCCTTGCGACCGTGGGCATTGAGATGCCGGCCAACACTGGTTATATGGAAAATTCAATTCAGCGTCAAGATTCCGGCGCGGGCGGAAAAATGGGGCATCGACCCGAGCAAGCCGGCCGAGATGGGACGGCGCGCGCTGGTGTTGGAGGCTCATCATACGACCCATTGCGACATGCTTTGCGGCACGCACAGCTCGGGAAGCATACATGCTCTGTGATGCGGGAGAACAGGCGGCTTCACTTGCCAGGGGGGCACTCATTTCAGAAGCAGCAGTTTCCTGGTCATGCTGTCGTTTTTGGTCCTTAGTCTGTAGAAATACACGCCCGAGCCCAGGGGCTCTCCGGAATCATTCGTTCCATCCCAGTATATCGAGTGAAGACCCGCTTCCACGCTGTCATCGACAAGAGATCTGACCTTCCGCCCGATGACGTCGAATATTGATATATCCACAAGGGAGGGCTCGGATATATAATATTCTATCCAAGTCGATGGATTGAAGGGGTTTGGAGCGTTCTGGTACAGGATCACTTCTCCGGGCACCATGCCCGGCTCCGTACCGTTTCCGGCGGCCGTCAAAATCTGGTTCTCATACCAGAAAACGGTGTTGCTGTACCTCGACGGTGCGATCACATCTATGTCGGAATCACCGTCGATATCTGTGGCGTACACCTGGCAAGCGTGAAGCGTGTTGTCCGCGATGGTGTGCATGGTGAAATACTGGCTCCCGTCGTTTTCATACCAGTCGATCCTGTTGTCACCGGCGGAAGCCGACAGGACGTCGATGTCATCGTCCATGTCCAGGTCGGCCGCGAAAACGGACCAGGCGGCTCCCGCGCTCGTTGTGATGGTGTGAACCGTGAAATTTTCGTTACCGTCGTTCTCGTACCATGCAATCCTGTTGTCGAAGTAGGACGCCGACAGCACGTCGATATCTCCGTCATCGTCCAGGTCTACTGCATGCACCCAATTGGCGCCGAGCGCGGCGTTTGTTATCGTGTGGGGCGCGAAATGCTCGTCGCCGTCGTTCTCGTACCATGCGATCTCGTATATATCGAGATCGTCTTCGACAGCGGAGGTGACCAGGTCGAGGTCCGAGTCTCCGTCAAGGTCTACGGGTCGGACGCAGGTGTACATGAGAATACCGGTGTCCACGACGTGTATGGTGAAGTTCTCTTCCCCGTCATTTTCACACCAGCTGAACCTTTTGCCCAGGATCTCGGCGTACAGGATATCCATGTCGCCGTCGCCGTCCTGATCCACGGCATACCCTGACAGAGGCCACTGGGCGTTTGTGACCAGATGATGGGGCGTGAAGCACTGGGTCCCGTCATTCTCATACCAGGTGACCGTTCCCCTATTTTGAGAATTTTCCCCCGTGGCGGCTGATATGACGTCGATATCGCCGTCACCATCCATGTCGGCTGCATGGACTGACTTAGCACCGTCGGCCGAGGTGGTGATCACATGAGGGGTAAAATGCTCCCCGCCGTCGTTCTCGTACCATGCGATCTTGTCGTCATCCTTCGAAGCGGACAAGATATCCACGTCCGAGTCCCCGTCTACATCCAGCGCGTACACGGACCACGCACCGACCGCGTTCGTGGTAACAGTGTGAGCCCAGAATGATGTCTCGCCGTGGATGTCCGCGAAGAACAGAGTAAGTGTCGATGCGAAAATCATCGAGTGACGGAGGATATTCATACGAGTGCTCCTTGTCTTTGAAGCCGGTAGGCAGCCGGTAACACGCTCATCTGATCAGGACCATCTTTCTTGTCATCACTGTTTTGCCGATTTTCAGGCGGTAAAAGTAGACGCCGGCCGATACTCTATCGCCCCGGGCGTCCGTTCCGTCCCATGTCGCCTCTCTATATCCGCCCTCTATGCGCCCGTTCAGGAGCTTTCGCACCAGTCTCCCGTCGACAGCGTAGATCGAGAGATCGACGCACGAACCATCGATCGCTTCGAAGGCGATCGTCGTGGTGGGATTGAACGGGTTGGGAAAATTCTGTTGGAGCGCCGGTGACGGGGAATTGATACAGAGGGGTTCCGTCTCGAAAAGGATCCGTAACTCATCGTCGTCCAGGAACCCTACCCTGTAGATGTAGTGCCGGCCCGGCTTGCAATCGTGGTCGAGGAACGAAAAGGCAAGGGCCTGACCGATCATTACCGGAGACGCCAGCTCGCGGTAGCCGTCACCGGACCCTTCCGACCGAAGGACGGTAAAGCCGTCGATACCGGCCCGGGACAGGGTCCAGGATACCTCTATGTGTCGTTCTCCGACTTTCGCGGTGTAGCCGCTCAGAAGAGTCGCGACGATATCGCCGGGGAACAGGACCGCATGACCGCTCTCATTATCGTATACGTCGATCGCCGCCAGCTTATAAAAAAAGTCGGACTGCGTCCATGCGGAGTCGACTGCGCTCGTGTCGGCGGTCTCGATAACGAGATTCTCCGGCCCCGGGATGAAGGTTGATTCGTGTCCGCGGTACAAGGCGTAGCGGGACAGGTCACCCTCCGTGTTCGCGGCCCAAGAGAGTTCCAGCCCCGCGGCTGCGGTCTTGCCCTTGAATCCCTGCGGAACAGCGGGGGCGCGGTGATCCCAGTCGAAATCCACGAGTCCGCATGTGTATTGATCCTGCCCGGTGACGACGAGCTCCTGGCCGATCACTCGGAACGTCCCGGTGTCTTCGGAAATGGCCAGGCAGATTCCGTGCATCTCCGTCGCGTTCAGAAAGCCGGTGGGCCGGGGTTGACGGTAGATGGTATTGAATATCCATTCTCCTCCTTCGAGGTTGCCATATCGGATATTGCCGACATTGAGGAGTTGGGATCCCGGCCAGTGTGTTGATGCGACGTCGGAAAAGACGATATGGGGCATATTGTCGGCGTCGAAGACGAGGTGGGACAAGGCTCCAGTGTACCTCCTGCCGTCGCCTCCATAATAACCGTCATCACTGTCGGCAATTATATCGATCTGCCACCAGCCGGGCCCGAGCCTCTCGAGGAAGAACAATCGGCAATATGTGGCGGAAAGCGTCGCCACCCTGTTCACGTACATGCAGGAGACATGAGGCGTGCCGTACATATCCAGGGCCAGCGAGGGGAACCAGCCGGCATCGTCACTCGCTCCGTATATGTTACTCAGCGCAGTCTCTATCGTCCAGGAACCCGATCGGTTCGTGGCGTATAATAGCCTCGACGGCGTCTCTTCGGCGATCACCTGTTCCGAAAAGACGACATGCACGTATCCGTCGCCGTCCATCTTTATATCCTGGCGGCTGGAGGACTTGATATACATGTCCTCCGTCCATGCCGTGTTGTAATGATGTATCAATTCCTTCGTCCACGCGCCCGTCGAGTTCGTACAATAGTAAAGATTCGCGCCGATCCACGCGTCCCAGAAATCATCCGAGTCGACGTCGGACCGGGTCTTCAATACCGCCAAGTGGAACGAATACCCCGGTCCGGTGTCCGCGGACAGTTCGTAGATGAACTTGCCCCCCGCGTTGTAGAAGTGGACGACCGTCTCGTTCTGCCACTGCCCGGAAAGGTCCTTCTGATAATGAACGATCACCTGATCGAGAGCGTCCGATCTGGCGACGAATATGTGCGGGTTGGACAGTGCA
>JBFYZH010000019.1:0-38993 GCA_041309605.1 Candidatus Krumholzibacteriota bacterium | reverse complement strand
CGGCCCGAAGCGGGCCGCCCTTTTTTTTCCTCCCGGAGTACGCGCCTTCCCTGCCGCGGCGGGCGCCGGACCCGGGATTTTTCCGGCCTCGTCCGGGCCGTCGTATGCCGATCGCGGGATGGGTGCCGCAGCCGTGAAAGGCACGAAAGCTGCAAATATATCCCCGTGGCCGGTCGCAGGCGTCGATATCGGTAAAAAAGCCGCCATCCGGCGGACGGATTACGGTCGATTCCGGCCATAAGATGTTGTACCGGTACGCCCCGGAGGGATCGGAAGAGGCGTTTTTTTCCGGGAAGAAAAGGTTTGAAAAGGATACGAACGATGGACGCTCTTGTAATAGACCGGATAAGGAAAACCTTCAGGGGGGATCTTTCGAAGGGCGCAAGAGAGGTCCTTCGCGGAGTCTCCTTCTTCGCACGCGAGGGGGAGATCCTCGGATTCCTCGGCTCGAACGGAGCGGGGAAGACCACCACGATAAAGATCATCCTCGGGCTTGTAAGGCCCGATTCGGGGAGCGCCTCGATTCTCGGGAAAAAGGCCGGGGAGAGCGGGGCCCTTGCGAGGATCGGATACCTGCCGGAGAACCCCTGGTTCTTCCCGCACCTGTCGCTCGGCGAGTTCCTCGGTTACTGCGGGAGAATGAGCGGCCTGTCGGGAAAACTCCTCGCCGGAAAATGCGAAGAGGTCATATCGCTTGTCGGTCTCGAACGAAGCGCCGGCCAGAGACTGAAGAGTTTCTCGAAGGGGATGCTTCAGCGGGCGGGTCTCGCGCAGGCCGTTCTTCACGATCCCGATCTTCTCGTTCTTGACGAGCCCTTCTCGGGGCTCGATCCGCTGGGCCGCAAGATGGTAAGGGATATCCTCCTCGACCTGAGAAAAAAGGGCAGGACGATCTTCTTCTCCTCACACATCCTTCCCGACATGGAATCGCTCTGTGACCGGGCCTGCATCCTGCGCGGCGGGGTCGTCGTCAAAAACGTAAGCATCGACGAGATATTCCGCATCGGCGAGGGAAGGGTCGAGATCACCGCGAGGGGGTGCGCCGAAACGGCGATAAGGGCCCTTGCCGACTATATCGATGGAGCCGGCATGACGGGGGACGAAGCCTTCATCACGGTGAAAAAACAGGAATATGTGCGCACGGTCGTGCAGCATCTCTATAACAACGGGGCCGAGATCCTCAAGGTAGTCAACCAGCACCGGACACTAGAGGACGTTTTCATCGGCGAGATCGCGGGGACCCGCGAGGGTGGAAAAGAAGCCGGAGAGCGGCCGATGGAAGAAATCCCCGCCGGAAATCATATGCGGGAGGGGAAAAAATGACGGGCAGGATATCGATAATAGCCCTCAACACCTTCAGGGAATCGATCCGCGAGAAGATGCTTTACATAGTGCTGATCTATGCCGGGATGCTTGTTCTCTGCGCCTTCGTCCTCTCTCCGCTGTCGGTGGGGGCGGCGAAGGGCAAGATAATAACCGATGTCGGTCTTGCCGGCATCTCGCTTCTCGGCGTTCTCACCACGGTGGTCGTCGGCAGCAGCCTCGTCCACAAGGAAATCGAGAAGAAAGCGGTCTACATGGTTGTCACAAGGCCCGTCTCCCGGCTGGAATATCTTCTGGGCAAGTTCTCCGGCGTGGTGATGGCCCTCGGGCTTCTCATGCTGGCGATGACGGCCGTGATGGTGGTCATGATATTCTGGGGAAGGGGGGACGTCAATCTTCCCGTTCTTTCGGCCGCGTACCTTTCGATGCTCGAGATGGCGGTGATGTCGGCGGTCGTGATCTTTTTCAGCACCTTCACCACGCCGGTTCTCACTTCCTTCTTTACGATATGCGTCTTCGTCGCCGGCACGCTGAGCGGAGACCTGAGGGCGTTCGCCTCCAAATTCGGGGGGGTTGCGGTCAGGTACGTGACGGAGGTCTTCTATTACGTCCTGCCCAACATCAAGGTCTTCAACCTCCGCAACGAGGCGGTCCACGACCTGAGGTTCAACGGCGGCGACGTGGCGCTCGCGACCCTGTACGCGGCAGTCTACTGCGGGGTCGTATTGTATTTCGCCTGCCTTGTATTCAGGCGCCGGGAATTCTCGTGAGAGAACGGCGGGGAGGTTCGCGTTGAAAGGGCCGATCCCACGTCTGGCGACAGCCGCCGTCCTTGTGGCGCTGCTGGTCTTTTCGGCAAGAAGCGTCGAGACGCTCGCCCTGGAGAAGACCGATATGGAGGTGCTCTACCTTCCTTCGAGCGCTTTCATGAAGACCGTTTCGCTCGGATATTCGAATCTCGTCTCCGACCTGCTCTGGTTCAAGGCCGTCCAGTATTACGGCGGATACATGCTGGCCCGGAACGGAATAAATCTTTTCACCCATCTTGCCGGTCTGGTCACCGACCTCGATCCGAAGTTCAGGGAGGCGTACAAGCTCGGCGCACTGATCATAACCGAGGACCTCGGGGAGTACGAGGAGGGCGTAAAGCTCATGGAAAAGGGGCTGAAAAACAATCCCGGCGATTTCTGGCTGACATACGAGATGGGATTCCTTCATTACCTCGGAGGCAGGAACTACGCGGAGGCGAAGAGATATTTCCTGCTAGCCGCCTCCCTGCCGGGTGCCGACGAAAGGGCGGCGCGGTTCGCCGCCGACGCGGCCGCCAGGGGCGGGGACTTCGAATCTGGAATCGCCCTGTGGAAGGACCTTGCCAGCAACTCGGACGACAAATATATCCGCGAACTCGCGGAGCGTTATATACAAAAGCTTCAGAGCCGGTCTTCCCGGGCGGACGGGCCCGGCGCGACCGAAGTGACCGGCGGCGGCCCGCTGCGAAAGGATCCGAATTGAACCATCTCGCCGTATTTTACGCCGCTGTTTTCGGGCTGATGACGGGTAGTTTTCTCAATGTCGTCATATACAGGCTGCCGCTGGGCAAATCGGTAGTAAGACCGCGTTCCTCCTGTCCCGGCTGCGAACGAATGATCCCCTGGTACGAGAATATCCCGCTTTTCAGTTACCTTTTCCTCAGGGGCAGGTGCCGCGGTTGCGGGATGCGTATAAGCGCCGGATACCCCGCAGTGGAACTGACCGGGATGATTCTGGCGATTGTCGCCGTCCGAAGATTCGGTTTCGGGGTGGACGCCCTCTTCGCGTTCGCCTTCCTGATGGCGCTTCTTGCGATCACGTTCATTGACTGGCGGCACAGGATCATTCCCGACGAGATAAGCCTTACGTTCATCGTCCTGGGGATCGCGTGGAGCGTATTCAATCCGAAGCTCACCCTGCTCAGTTCGGCTCTGGGGGCGTTCGCGGGCGGGGGCGGCCTGTGGCTTACCGGCGCGGTCTACAGATCCATAAGGCGCACCGACGGAATGGGAGGCGGGGACGTGAAACTGATGGCCATGATCGGAGCCTTCCTGGGCGTCAGCCTGGTGCTTCCGGTAATAATAATAGCCTCCTTCTTTGGTTCGCTCTACGGAGTATATCTTCTGCGAAAAGGAGGACGTGGAAAAACCGCCGTCGCTTTCGGTTCCTTTCTGGCGCCCGCGGGGGGGGTATGCATCCTGCTCGGACCGCAGATACTCGCCTGGTATTTCGGCAGGTTTTGAGCCTTTTCGCCTGACACGAGCCGGTTGATGGCAGTTTGCATCTGCCAGTGCAATTGGAGGCCGGCCGGCGGGAAACGGCTGCAGCCGGCGCGCACAATATATTGTAAATACGGATGTTATGGCGGGACTCCGGCACGGGTTCTTGGCACATTTGTTGCGTGTTAGGGGTTTCGAGGAAAAAAAGCCGTATTTTTTAACGATTCATGGTTGTTTATTGAACGATTTTTCAGGCTCTGTGGGAAAAGATTGTACACTTTTTTCAAGGCTGTAAAAAGGTTGGTGCGAGAATGATCTCCTTACCATTCAGGAAAAAGGCTACGACGGTCGGACTGGATATCGGTTCGAGCCTTATCAAGATGATCGAGATCGATCATTCCGGGAAGGTTCCCAGAATCGTGCACTTTGGAATGAACAGGTTGCTCCCCGAGGCGATCGTCGAGGGCGAGATCATGGACCGCAACCTTGTCATCGACGGCATCAGGGAGTGCATGGAACAGGCTGGAATCACTTCGACCGAGGTGGTTTCGGCGGTTTCGGGCCGGGCGGTGATAGTCAAGAAGGTCGTCATGGACAAGATGGCCCCCGAGGACGCACAGGAGGCGATATTCTGGGAAGCCGAACAGCACGTTCCCTTCGACATCGACGACGTGTGCCTCGATTTCCAGATACTCAGGGAGGATATCGGAGCCAATCAGATGGAAGTCCTTCTCGTCGCGGCGAAGAAGGACATGGTCAACACGCACGCCAGCCTTATAAAGGACGCCCAGCTCACGCCGAGGATAATCGACGTCGACTCGTTCGCCGTTCAGAACTGTTTCGAGACGAACCGCGGGCAGATGGCGGCCGTGAACACCGATCAGGATTCGGATGAAAGGGCCGGCGGCGAGGAAAAGGTCATAGGTCTTGTGAACATCGGCAGCGATGTGACGAACATAAACATCATCCAGGGCAACAGCCCCCATTTCACCAGGGACATCAGCGTCGGCACCAGGATATTCATCGAGAACCTCCAGAAACAGATGAGCATCGGTTACGAGGAGGCCCAGAAGGTGATATCGGGCGACATGGGGGAAATGGACGAGAAGAAGATAAAGGAAATAATGAAGAAAAGCTCCGAAGACCTCTCTCTGGGGATCGAGAGGAGCATTTCGTTCCTCAAGGCGGCGGGCGATGCCGACAAAATTGACGAGGTCGTTCTCAGCGGGGGCGGGGCGCACATCCCGTTCCTCAGGGAGATCCTCTCGGAGAAGCACGGAGTGGACTTCACGATCCACAATCCTCTCGACGGGATCGACTTCGAGGAAGGGGTCTTCGGCGAGCATGAAGAAAATCTCGACAGAATTGCTCCGCTGTTGACCGTCGGAATAGGTCTCGCTTTGAGAAAGGCGGGGAAATAATGATAAGAATCAATCTGCTTCCACCCGAGGAAAGGGTCAAAAAACGTGAACTTCATCTGCCCCATATGTCGACCATATACCTTGTGGCGGGCATCGTCGTTTTCTTCGGTTCGGTTTTCTCCGTTTCGCTGATCCAGAGCCACAAGGTGAGGGAACTGGAGAAGAAGATAGCCACGGCCACGGAAGAGTCCAAGAAACTCGCTCCGCAGCTCGCGAAGATAAAGCAGATCACCAAGGAACGCGAGGAAGTGGACCGCAGGCTTGCTCTTATCACGAGCCTCGACCGGAACAGATATTTCAGGGTGAAGCTTCTCAACGATATCGGGTTCCAGCTTCCGGTGAACTGCTGGCTCACGGATATCACGGAGCTTTCCCCCAACACATTTACGATAGACGGTATCGCGTTCTCGAATTACACGATCGCCGACATGATCACGAATCTCGAATCGTCGCCCGTATTCACGCAGATCGATCTCAAGATCTCTGAAAAGGGCGAGATCGACGAGAGGGAAGTCATGAAATTCACATTGAACGCCAACGTAATGCCCCAGTAGGGAAGCGAGGTCAGAGAGATGGATTTCAAGGATCCTCAGGTACAGAAGTCGATAATAGTGGGGATACTTCTTGTTATCCTCGGCTATGTCTATTTTTTCACGGCGTTCATGCCTTTCTTCTTCCAGCCCCAGAATGCCAAGATCTCGACACTCGGGACGGAATACGAAAAGATGAGCGCGGAACTGGAGAAAGCGAGACAGACGGTCGGGAACCTGGCGAAGCTCGAGGAGGAATACAACAGGCTCCATGGCAAGTGGGTGGCGGCCCAGAGCCTCCTTCCCCACGAGGAAGAGGTGGCCACGCTTCTTCGCAAGGTGACCACGGCGGGAAACCAGGCCGGTGTGGAGTTCCAGCTTTTTCAGCCGCAGCAGCCCGTCAGGAAGGAATTCGTGACCGAGAACCCGGTCAAGATCGTCGTCGAGGGACAATATCATGACGTCGGGATATTCCTGTCGAAAGTGGCCAATCTGGACAGGATACTCAACGTGCACGGGCTCCGGATAAAACCGGTCAACGACAAGAACAATTCGGAAGACAAGGTCGGAAGAAACTACACGATTCAGGCGGAGATGACGATTACAGCTTATACGCTTTCGGAAGGTGGTGAAGTAGTCGATGAGAACGCAGACAAAAAATCTTAAATCAGTCTTGAAACTCGCAGCCTGTATTGTTTTCGTTGCAGCTTTCATCGCGGTGACTCTGCAGCCTTCCATGGCGTACGCCCAGGAGACAAAGGATACTCGGGAGACAACGGATATCGCGGAGACGACGGATGCCGTGATGGAAACGGATTCGATGGACACGCTGGCTTCCTGGGAGGCGAATAATACCGATAAGACCGGGCTGAGGGAAAAAAGTTACTATTACAAGGCATTCAACAGGAGGGATCCCTTCCAGAGCCTCATCGTCGGCGAGTTCGAGGAGACCGAAGCTGAACTGGTCGATATCTATGCGGTGAAGCTGGTCGGGGTGCTTTCCGGCGGGATGGATAAATACGCGATGCTCGAAGACAAGAACGGGTTTGGATATATCGTCAAGGCCGGCGACCCGGTCCGGAACGGAAGCATCGTTTCGGTCGGTGAACAGACCCTTGTGGCGAGATTGACGATGTTCGGACAGACGAATAGTGTAACCCTCCGGCTGGAGGGCAATAAGGGAAAAGGAGAATAAGATGCAGAGTATACGAATACTTGCTCTGGTCGCCCTCGCAGGCCTGTTGCTGCCTTGCCTGAACCTTTCCGCCGGAGACGTCGCCAGCGAAATAAACGGTCTCAGGGTGGTCCCGTCGGACGGGAAAGTGAGGATCGAAATCAGCAAGGCCGGCGATATCGAGTTCAAGGCTTTCAGGATGAGCGAGCCTGACAGGATCGTCATCGATTGCGTCGGCGCGAAATACGATCTGTCGGGGATCGACAACGGATCGCAGAACGCCCTTGTCAACAGGGTCCGTTCGAGCCAGTACCAGACCGACCCCGTCTTTATAAGCCGGATCGTCGTGGACCTGAAACAGCAGGTCGATTACCGCATGTTCGACGAGGGAAATATCCATGTCGTCGAACTGACGGGCGCCTCGAAGGCGGAAATCCTTGACTCGAAAGCCGGTTCGGAACCGGTGGTCCCGGTAGCCGCCTCCCTGGAAACCGACCCCGCCAAAGCCACTGAAATGCTGAGGTCGATCTCGGTCGCCTCTATGGGTTCGGTGCTTCCGATGATCAGCCCCGCCGCGAACAAACAGCAGCCGGTATCGGATACCGCCTTCGCTGCAAGGACGGAGCCGCAGGATGCATCAGCGCAGATGAAACAGCCCGTGGAGAAGGACCAGCCGGATCAGGCGGCGCAGAAAGAGCAGATTAAGCAGACATACCAGGTGGAACAGGCGGAATCCGATTCCCCGTGGCTGCAGCATGACGCGCAGGTGAACACCGACGATGTGGATCGCTTCGCGTCTCTTCAGCAGGAAACCGCGTCCGCCTATAAGGCGCCGGCCGCGGCCTCCGCGGCGAACGCCTCCTGGCCGGAATCGTACGTCAGGGGAGCCCCCGCCGGCGGCGGAGGAGCTGCGATGGGTTCGCGCAAATTCACTCTCGACGCGCAGGGAGCCGATATAAAGACCGTGCTCAGGACGATCGCCGATTTCGCCGGCGTCAACATCGTGGCCGGAAGGGACGTCAAGGGTGAGATCGATGTGCACATCAAGGACTGCCCCTGGCAGGAAGCGATGGATATCATCCTCAAGGCTCACGGGTTCGGTTACAGGGAAGAGTATGGGATGATCAGGGTGGCCGAGCTCAACACCCTCCTCAAGGAGGAACTGGACGTCCAGACCGCCGAAAAGAAGAAGGAAGAGCTCGAGCCCCTGGTAACCCGTATAATATTGATCAATAATTCCAACGCGAAGGAACTGAAAACGGCTCTGGAGAACATGCTCACGTCGCAGCGCGCCACGATCGACGTGGACGAGGGCAGCAACTCGCTGATCGTGCGCGACATAGAAAGAAACGTCGAGAAAATCTCCGAGATGGTTTTATCTCTCGACAAGAGGACCTTCCAGGTCGACATCAACGCCAAGCTCGTCGAGGTCGACGTGGAGGCCTCGCAGGAACTCGGTATAAACTGGGGCATCATGAACCTGCACAAAGCCGGGTTCGGCGGCGTCGGAAGCGTTGAGGTCGACGGGTCGGTATCCTCTTCGATCGGGACGCTGAAATACGGGATGGTCCGCTCATGGGGCGAGTTGAATGCGATGCTTCAGATGCTCGAGAAGAGCAACAAGGCGAACATCATCTCGAACCCGAGGATTACGACGGTCGACAACAGGGAAGCCAGCATATTGGTCGGCAAGGAGATACCTCTCATCGTCGCCGACGAGGCAGGCAATCCCGTGACGGAACTCACTAAGATCGGCATCATGCTGAGGGTCATCCCTCACGTGAATGCCGACCGCACGATCACGCTCGATCTTCACCCCGAAGTCAGCGAACTGCAGTCCGAGTCGACCGCCCAGGGCGGAGTGATCATATCGACCGCCGAAGCGGATACGAGGGTCATAGTGAACGACGGGGAGACCGCGGTGATCGGCGGACTTATAAAGAAATCGGATACCTACGTCATACGCGGCGTTCCGTTCCTGAAGGATGTCCCATTCCTTGGAAGGCTTTTCTCTTCTAAATCCAAAACGGACAAGAAGACGGAACTGGTCATTTTCGTTACTCCGACGATAGTGGAATAATCTTGCCCCCTCCACTAATCGTTGTGCCCCCGGGAGTTTTCCCTGACCCCCGGGGGTTTTTTTATGTCCTGCCGCCAGGGTCAGGGCATAAGCCTCGCGGCATCGGGCGCCGGTCGCATCGAAACCCGGCCGGCGGCGCGCGCGTCATCTATTTTCCCTTGCTCCAAAGCGTTAAGTCGTTTATCCTGAATTGTCGTATTAATTTGTGAAACCGCAGGGAAAGGTTTGAGATGCGCGTCATCGCGGGGAAATACGGTGGAACGGCCCTGAGGGGGGGAAAAGGCCCGCAGTTCAGACCGACGGCGCAGGTTGTCAAGGGATCCCTATTCAATACTCTCGGCGGCGAAGTTCAGGACGCCGTTGTACTCGATCTCTTTGCCGGGTCGGGAGCTCTCGGAATCGAGGCTCTGAGCCGCGGGGCTGCAAGAGCGGTATTCGTCGAACAGGATAGCGTCATCGTCAGGTCCCTCAGGACCAATATCGAGAGATGCAGGATAGACGCCTCCCTGTTTGTGATCCACAGGGGGGACGCGGTTCGTTTCCTCGAAAAAGCGATTAAGTCCGATTCGAGATACGACATAATACTCGCCGATCCGCCGTACGCATCGAGCCTCGGAGCCAGGCTGGCGGCGATGCTGGACGCGTCCGGCGGCGGGATATGCAGGCTTTTCATCGTTGAGACGGGCGAGGAGATCGAGTTCCCGGAAAACCGGGCCCTGGAGAAATTCAAAACGCGCAAATTCGGTCAGACGATCGTGACATATTTCAAATTCAGGGAGGATAAGGATTCATCACCGGAAGGAGGCGAGGGATCTTGAAGGAAAAGACAGCCCTGTATCCCGGGACGTTCGATCCGATTACGAACGGACACGTCGACCTTGTCAGGAGAATCTCGAGGATATTCGACAGGGTGATCGTGGCCGTCGCGGCCGGAGTACACAAGTCTCCGCTTCTTACCCTCGACCAGCGTTTCAGGCTCGTCCAGGAGAGCCTCGCGGGGATGGAAAGGGTGGAGGTCGTAACCTTCGACGGTCTTCTTGTCGACGAGTTCCGAAGCAGGAAGGTGAACGTCGTGATAAGGGGACTTCGGGCGGTTTCCGATTTCGAGTACGAATTGATGATCGCACTGATGAACAGGAAACTGCATCCGGATTTCGAAACGGTGTTCCTCATGCCGGATGAAAGGTATATCTATCTGCACAGTTCCCTGGTAAAGGAACTGTACAGGCTCGGGGGGGAGATCGAGTGTCTCGTGCCCGAAGCAGCCGTGAAAAGATTGCGGGAATGGAAGCCCCTTGAAAAGGCCGGAATGCGGACAGAATCCCCAAGGAGGAAATGAAGTGGCGGGAATCGTCAGTAAAAGAGCGAGCGGTATAGAACCCTCGATAACGCTCAGCCTCAACACGAAGGCGAACGCGCTGAAGGAAGCAGGGGAGGATGTGGTGGGGCTCGCGGCGGGCGAGCCGGATTTCGACACCCCCGAAAAGATAAGAAAAGCGGGCATCAGGGCGATAAACGAGGGCAAGACAAGGTACACCCCCGAGGCGGGCATAGTTCCGCTCAGGAAAGCGGTCGCGGAGGAGTATTCGAGGATGCTCGGCGTGGAATACGGGTTCAAGGAAGTGGTGATATCCCATGGCGCGAAACATTCGATATTCAACGCCCTCTTCACGCTGACCGATCCGGGCGACGAAGTGATGATAACGGCGCCCTACTGGGTCAGTTACCCCGACATGATAAAACTCGTCGGGGCCGTCCCGAGGATAATCGCGCTGACCGCGAAGGAGGGGTACCGTCTTTCCCTGGACAGGCTGAGGTCTGAAATAGACAGGCGCAGGCCCAGGGTCATTCTGCTCAATTCGCCCAACAACCCGGCGGGCATCGTCTATTCCCCCGCTGAGATGGAGGCGATCGCCAGGCTGGTCCTCGAGAGCGGTATATCCATGATCAGCGACGAGATATACGAATACCTGGTTTTCGAGGGATACGAGCATCGTTCGCCGGTGAGCCTCGTCCCGGAACTGAAGGACCGCTGCGTTGTCGTCTCGGGGGTGTCGAAAAGTTACGCGATGACGGGCTGGCGGCTCGGGTGGGCGCTCGCCGAACAGAACGTCGCCTACAGGATGAGCGCGTACCAGGCCCACGCCACGGGATGTCCCAACGCCATATCGCAATGGGCGGCCCTGGAGGCGGTAAAGAACGGAGCGGCCGATCGGGACATGATGTGCCGCGAGTTCGAAAAGCGCAAGATCATGTTCGGGAAACGTCTCTCCGGGATTCCTAACATTTCCTTTCCGGATCCGGGAGGAGCCTTTTATTTTCTGGCCGACGTGTCGAAGCTTTACGGGAAATGCGGCGTGAAGGGAAGCGGCGAGTTCTGCGAAAAGCTTCTCAAGGAAAAGGGCCTTCTGGTGATACCGGGAGGCCCGTTCGGATGCGACGATACGGTGCGGTTCTCCTTCGCCGCTTCCGAAGAGGCACTCGGCAAGGCGCTCGACAGGTTCGAGAGCTTCGTGAAGGATTACAGTTGACCTTCGTGGTGAGTGTGTTTTGCGAAAAAAGCACGGACACCCCACGCTTTACGACTTCGCCGGACGAAGCCGGACTCGACTGAAAGTATCGGGAATGAAAGACATCATCGAAGAACTCGGGCGGCGGCTTAAGGGTCTTACGGTACATACCGAGCCTTACCTGAGGTGCGCGTACAGTTATGACGCTACGGGAAGAAGAGGGGATGCTTCAGGCGTGGTTTTTCCGGAAGAACCGGGACAGCTGGCCTCGGTAGTACGGGAGGCCGGCCGGCTGCGGCTTCCCATCTTCGTGCGGGGGGCGGGGACCGGTTTCTCGGGAGGATCCGTGCCGGTCGGAGGCGGACTTGTCGTCTCGACGGAAAAGATGAGGAATGTGCTCTCATTCGGGCAGGAGGACGCGACCGTGGAAGTCGAATGCGGCATCGTGAACAACGAGCTGCAGAATTTCCTGGAGCCCCGAGGATACTTTTTTCCCCCCGATCCGGCGAGTCTCAAGGTGTCCACCATCGGCGGGAATATAGCTGAGAACGCCGGGGGCCCGAGAGCCTTCAAGTACGGAGTTACGCGAAGATACGTAAGATCGCTCCGATGGATCACCTCCTCCGGTGAGAGCCTCGAGACTCCTCTCGAAGGCCCGGCGGCCCTGCTTGCCGGTTCGGAGGGGACACTGGGCGTAATCTATTCGGCCAGGTTATCCGTGCTTCCCCTTCCGGAGGGGCGAAAGGTCTCCCTGGTCTGCACGGGAAGCGACGAAAACGCGATGCGGATCGCTTCGGCGCTTCTTGCCGCCGGGCTCTGTCCCGGGGTTATGGAATTCATCGATTCGAAAACGATGGGCTGTGTGGGCGAATATCGAAGAGTCAGAGGGCTCGACACGGGAGAGAGTTATCTTTTCCTCGAACTCGACGGTTCGCCGCGGGATATCGAGGCTCAATACCTGATCCTCGACGATTTCTGCAGGAAGGAAAAGCTGTTCAAGGTGAGCGCGCGCGACCGGACAGAAAGAGATATCCTTTGGGACCTGAGAAGATCGATCAGTCCCAGCCTCGCAAGGAAAGGGATAACGAAGATCAACGAGGACGTTTCCCTACCGCTGGGAAGGCTTGGAGAAGCGGTGTCGTTCATACACGATGAGGCCCGGGAACTCGAACTCGATTGCTACATTTTCGGCCATTGCGGAGACGGCAACCTCCATGTGAATATACTGACCGACCGCAGAAGGAACGAAGAAATGAACAGGGCGGAGATTTTCGTCGGGCGCCTTTTCGAAAAGGTCGCCTCGCTGGGCGGCACGCTGAGCGGCGAGCACGGCATCGGAGTGACCAAAAACCGGTATCTCGGGATGCTTTTCTCAAGCTCCGAGATATGTCTGCAGAAGGGTATCTGCGGCGCCCTCGATCCGACGGGGATCCTAAACCCGGGAAAGTATTTTTCAGGATTATGTTCATAGACAGGGTGGAAATAACGGTGAAGGCCGGCAACGGGGGGGCGGGTTGCGTGAGCTTCCGCAGGGAAAAGTATGTCCCCCGTGGCGGCCCGGACGGCGGTAACGGCGGGCGGGGAGGAGATATAATCATCGCGGTGGAGCCGCAGATGAAGACGCTTCTCGATCTGAGGTATCGGCGCAGTTACAGGGCCATGAACGGAAATCCCGGACAGGGAGCCCGTAAAACAGGCCTGAGCGCCGAGCCGGTCGTGATCAAGGTTCCGCCGGGAACCCTTGTGGAGGACGTGGATTCGGGAAAGCTGATCGCCGATCTGACCGAAGAAAACAACACGTTGACGATCGCCGGGGGGGGCGACGGCGGCAAGGGAAACTTCGTTTTTCGCACCGCCACCAACCAGGCTCCTCGCAAGGCTACGCCCGGTTTTCCGGGAGAGGAAAGGAATCTTCGCCTTACGCTGAAGCTGATAGCCGATGTGGGGCTGGTGGGACTGCCGAACGCCGGGAAATCGACACTCCTGAGGTCCGTGAGCGACGCAAAACCGCTTGTAGCCGACTATCCATTCTCGACCCTCGCTCCGAATCTTGCCATCGTAAGGATAGACGAACAGGCCTCCTTCTGCATGGTCGACATCCCCGGGCTGATCGAAGGGGCACACGAGGGCAGGGGACTCGGTCTGAAATTCCTGCAGCACATAGAAAGATGCAGTGTCCTGCTGTTTATCCTAGACTCGGTCTCAGATATCCCGCCGCAGGTGGCTTTCCGGCAACTTATGAGGGAACTGGAACTCTACAGCGCCGCTCTTCTGGAAAGGCCTAGGGTGATTGCGCTTAACAAGATCGATCTTTTGCCGGACGAGGAAAAGGCTGTATTCGCGCCGCCCGGAGGGGAAAAGGTCTTCCATATAAGCGCGCTTGCCGGAGATGGGCTTCCCGCGCTGATGAAAGCGTTGTACAGGCTGGTGACCGGCGAGCCCGGTGTGAAGGAAGGGGAACCCCCCGGCCCTTATAACCCGTCCTCATGACGCCGTCAGGTTGGATATCCTTGATCCCTTTTTCGCGACCATCCGAAAGGACGATTCATAAAAAAACGGTGGCGACTGGAGTCTCGGAAGGATTTTCACCCTAAATATCCGCAAGCCGCAAAAGAGCGTGGCCACTCTAATCGCCGTCAGGATATCAACAGTCACCACCGAAAAAAACTTGCAATTTTCAACACAGGGGATTAAAACACTCCTCTCCTTACATGGATAAGTTTAACACAAGCTTTTATTGATGCAAGCATTTTTTCTTAAATAAGCGATTTATTTTACAAAATATCCTAAGGGCTTAAGAATTGCCGTGGAGCGGGCCGGTTCCGGCGGACCGGTTTCGGAGATATGGACTCATCTTGTCGCCCCCGCGAATCTTGTGGTAAAGTCGCGCGACAGGTGACCGGGCTTCACCCGGCTCGTATCTTGAAAGAAGGTCTCGAATGGCGGGTATACCGCGACGAATCATAATTTCGATGCTGCCATATCTTTTGCCGATCATGCCGGTTCTGGCGGCGACGCCCGGCGCCGGTCCCCGTTCGATGGAGATAAAAAAGATCGTATGCGCGGCCGGCGCCGGGCGTGATTCATCGATCGTGAAGGATCGGCGTCCCACGATAGGACTTGCCCTCAGCGGCGGAGGAGCGAGGGGGCTGGCACTGATCGGCGCTCTCAAGGTGATCGAGGAACTCCATATTCCGGTCGACTGTATTGCCGGTACAAGCATGGGGGCGATAGTGGCGGGGCTTTATGCCGTCGGGATGTCTCCGGCCGAAATCGAGGAGACGATGACCGGTATGGACTGGGAGGACCTTTTTACCGACAGCAGGAAGAGAAGCGAAAGAGCGTTCAGGCGCAAACAGGACGACGGGGCCGGATTTTTCAATTTCGAGCTGGGTTTGCACAGGATGCGGCCCGTAATGGCAGCCGGATTCGTGTCCGGCCAGAAGATGACTTTCGGCATCAGAATCCCCTTCATCCATACGAGCGCCGACCAGGATTTCGACGACCTGAAGATTCCCTTCAGGGCCGTCGCTACCGACCTTGAGACGGGGGAAATGGTCGTGCTTTCGTCCGGGAGCCTCTTCCACGCCGTCAGGGCCAGCATGTCCATTCCCGGGGTATTTGCTCCGGTAATCCTCGACGGCAGGCATCTTGTCGACGGCGGCCTGGTTCGCAATCTTCCGGTCGACGTGGTCAAACAGATGGGAGCCGATATAGTGATCGCGATAGACGTGGGATCTCCGCTTGACGAACTCGACGCCGGCTCGATCATGTCGATCTCCGACGTTTCCAGGCAATCCTTCAACATCTACCTCAAACAGACCTCCATGGCCGTGATCGATATGGCCGATCTCTATGTTCCGCTGCGTCTCGAAGGGATCAGTTCGGCCGATTTCAGAATGGCGGCCGTGATAACGGCAATCGGCGAAGAAGCGGCACGGGGGCAGGCCGCGGATCTTTCCCGGTACTCCGCCGGCAATGATGACTATGACGATTACATTCGCAAACAGAGGCACGCGGAACCGGTGGTCCGCCGTATTGCCGAAATAAGGATAGAAAATGATTCAAGGATAGACGATGCGGAAATACGCAGGCGCCTTACCGTCAGGCCGGGAGATGTCTTCGACCAGGACAGGCTGAAACTCGATTTCGACAGTATCTACGAGTTGGGAATCCTGGAATCGATCGACTACAGGATACTCGACAGGGATCAAGGATCTGTCCTTGTCGTTTCCGTAAGGGAGAAATTCTATTCGCCGGACATCCTGAATCTCGGGTTCGATTATCTCGACGACCTCGAGGGGCGCTCCGATTTCGGAATACTGGCGAGGTACTCCAGGCTGGAGATGAACGGGTTCGGCGCGGAAGTCAGGGCGAACCTCAGACTCGGTCTGTCGCGAGGGATATCAGTGGAGTGTTTTCAACCCCTCCATTCCAGGCGGGTCCTCTTCATCGCCCCGGCTTTCGAAGCCACGACCAGGACCCGCGATATATTCGATGCGACGCACAGGTCGGCGGAATACCAGACAAGATTCGTGGGGCTCCGCCTGGACGTGGGACTTCAATTCGGAAGGCTGGCGGAAGCGAGATTTGGAGTGGAACATAGAAGGATCAATACGGTCGTCGACGTGGGTTTCGCGGATCTTCCGGAAGACTGGAAGACCCGTAACGCCGTAAGGGCCGGCATAGAGTGCGATTTTCTCGATTGTCCCGATTTCCCGACGTCCGGCGGTTCGGCCTCCGTTATATTCTACTCTGCCGGCAGGGTTCTCGGAGGGGAGGAAGAATACGCAAAGCTCCGTTTCGAGGGAGCGCAGTTCGTTTCATCCGGCAAGCTGACCTTTTTCGGGACGCTGTCGGCAGGGAGCGATCTCGATACCGATCTGCCATGTGACGAGCAGTTTCTTTTCGGCGGACCCCATTCCTTCTCCGGCCTCAAGGAGGGACAACGCGGCGGAGGGGCGATCGGAGTGGCAAGAACCGGTGCGTATCTGAGCGTTTCGGAGGGAAAGGTTCTCGTCGGGCCAACCTTCTATATCGGAGGCTGGATGGAGACAGGGAACGTGTGGGAGACGACACTCGATGCTTCTCTTGATGAACTGAATATCGGCGGTTCGGTTTTCCTCGGCGTAAAAACGATTCTCGGACCGGCGATGGTCGGATACGGCCGTAGCGAAGCAGGAATGAGCAGTTTTTTCCTCACGGCCGGGCGCCAGTTTGGAAGCCGCTGATCGCTCGCTTGACATGCCGGGAGTGCGACCGGAACGGTAACATATTAGATTAAAACAGAATAAGGTTTCCCGTAAATATTAATGATTTCTTGAAGAAAATGATAAAACAGGTTGACAAAAGATACCGTGCGGCATTTAATTCCACCGATATGAAAGGGGAGAAGGTGGAAGGTCGGATACTGCCATGCTCCCTGAGAGGAGGGAGATAAGGCCGGATTCTCAGCCGGATCCGGTATGGAAGCTTACAAGTATAGAAGAGAATAGATATGGTCAGGCGGTATTAGTGTTCGGTTTTTAACCCTTGAGCTTTACCCGGGAAACCGGGGAAGAAGGAGTGTGACAATGTCCAGGATAGCAGTTGTTCTCTCGATCCTCCTGGTTTTGGTCTTCACAGGGTGCAGCAAAGTCCCCGAGATTGAAATGCAGGCTACACAGACCGCTCTCGACGCGGCCCGCAGCGCCGAAGCCGAATTATATGCTCCGGAAGCCTACCAGACGGCTGTCGATACCCTGAACGCAGCGATGGCTGCCAAGCAGGAACAGGATTCGAAATTCAAGCTTTTCAGATCCTACGGCGATACAAAAGATTTGTTGATCCGCGCGAAGGTGCTTGCCGACCAGGCCGCTTCAAAAGCCGCCGTGGAGAAGGAACGTATCATCAGGGAAGTAACGGATCTTATAGCTTCAGCCCAGATGGCCGTCGACAACGCGAACGCCGCATTGGCCGGCGCGCCGGTCGGAAAAGGGAGCAGGGCTGAGATAGAGTTGATGAAGAGCGATCTCGGTTTTGCCGCCACCGCCCTCGGAGAAGCCCGCGCCGACTTCGATGCAGGAATGTACGAAGCGGCCAGGACAAGGGCTCAGGCAGCCATTGACAAAGCCAACGCGGTCAGTGGCGAGATAGAAGCCGCAATAGCGAGGAAGGCAGGCAAGTAGACCGGGTGCCTCGGCTTCGCCTATGCAAGATGAGCGCGGGGGCAGGGTCTTCGAAGACCGGCCCCCGCGGTGGTATTGCAGTAATTTTTTCGGAACCTCATCTGGAACCATGAAAAAAATCATCATCGCAGCAGCAATAATCGCCGCCCTCTGTACGGTAACGCTCGTGATGCTTACCGGCAGCCCGGATCCTCCGACCGGATCCCTGGAAAACGCCAGACAGGCCCTTTCAAAGGCCGGCAAGGCGGGCGCGCTGCGTTATGCGGAAGCAGAATACCGCAAAGCCGACGAATTGATGAGGAAGGGCTGGATGGAGATGGCCCGGCAGAAAGGCCGCCTGCCGCGCCTGCGTGATTACTCGGTTGCCGACTCCCTTCTGCAGCAGGCCATGAGGGATGCTTATCTCGTATCCCGATCGGCTTATACCAAGATGAGCGGTCTTCGTGACAACGCGCGCAGGGAACAGGAAAATTTTCACAGGGAACTTGTTCAGTGGCGCAGGGCCCTGGGAGGCACCCTTCTGAAAAACGGAACGGAGAGACAGCTCAGGCGCGCCGAGATGTCCTTCACGACCTGCGACAGGTTGATATCGAACGGGGAATACAAATCGGCGGTCAGGGAACTGGCCTATGGAAAAGAGTCCCTGAGGCAGCTGGGAGACATTTTCGAGAAATATTCGGATGACGAAGCTCTTAAAATCAAGTCGTGGAGACGCTGGGTGGATGAGACGCTGAAGGAGTCGCGGAAAAACAAGACCTACGCGATCATCGTGGACAAGTCGAAACATCATACATACCTGGTGAAGGCCGGAAAACTGGTCAACACCTTCAAATGCGAGCTTGGACACACGCCCTCAATCCAGAAATCGTTCGCGGGCGACGGCGCGACCCCGGAGGGAAAATACCGCGTCACGCATGTAAATAATTCGAGCAAGTATTACAGGGCGCTTCTCATCGACTACCCGAACGACGAGGATGAGCGCAGGTTCAGGGAGAACAAGTCTCGGGGCGTGATCACAAAGGCGTCGCGCATAGGCGGTTTTATAGAAATCCATGGCGACGGGGACAGGGGATTCGACTGGACCAACGGATGTGTCGCTCTCAGGGACGAGGATATGGATAAGTTGATGAAGTACGCCAGGACGGGCACCGCGGTAACGATAGTGAGAAAATCGGACTTATGGCCATGACAGAAAAGAAATTCAGATACGCAGCGGGGATATCGCTTGTCGCCATCGTAACGGCGGTGACGGGCATGATCTTTTCCGCGGGGTGCCGTGACGGCAGGTTGCCCGCGGATACGACGTCGCTTCAGTTGCCCGGGGATGCCCAGAAGGCAAAAAAGGAACTGAAAGCCATGCGGTCGTCTCTCGCGAAAATGGTGCCGGCGAAGCCTTACATCGTCGTGGATACCCACTCGAACAGGATTTATCTTCGCACCGCCGACAAGATCATCATCGAATCGAAATGCTCCACCGGATCGGGCGGTGAATACATCGATCAGGCTTCGGGCCGCCGCTGGATATTCGAAACGCCGCACGGAAGTTTCCGGATCAATTCAAAGACCAAGAGTCCGTGGTGGCGGAAGCCCGATTGGGCCTTTCTCGAAGAGGGGGAAAGCATTCCGAAAAACGAGGAGGAGCGCTACGATCCGGAGATGATGGGTGATTACGCTCTCGGTTTCGGCAACGGTTATTTCATACATGGAACGATCTACGAGAGACTTCTCGGCATCAACGTGACGCACGGATGCGTGCGTGTCGGTTCCGAAGACCTGAAAAAGATTTTCGACGCGGTCCCCGAGGGAACCGCACTGTTCATATTCTGAAAGTTGGCGGGCCATGTTCGATAACAGGCGATTTATTCCCGTTGTGTTGCTGCTCATCGCGGCCGCTATGGCCGGTTGCGGCGGGAAAGAGGATGAAAGCGCCGCCGGAAAGGACTCCGGGGAGGCGGGGGAACTGGCCACCCTCCAGGATGAATACTGCGTTCTCAAGTCCGAACTGGAGCTCGCCAAAAGCGACAGCCTCTACCTGGTGATCGATGCCCCCGGTGAACGCCTTGTTCTGAAACAGAGGGGCACGGTGCTCTGGGATCAACCCATAGAGGTCCAGGGAGACGGCGACGGCCCAAAAGTCTTTGCCGCGTCGTTTGTGGGGGACAGCAGGCGTTTCGTGCGGAAGGTGGAAGACGTCCATCTGTACGCCTTCAGCGAACAGAGTCCCGATTCGGTGCTGAAGATCGTCAGCGAGACGGTGCGTACGACGATAGACCGCATGCAGAGGATCATTCCCGAGAGATTCGATATCAGCTGGCAGGACGATCTTATCCTCGAGGTCGTCACGGGTATCCCGGGCCGGCCTGAATCGAAATTTTCGAATATCCTGACCGCCATACACAGGATCTTTCAGCAGCAGGGCCATGGAGCGAAGCTCGTGATCCGGATGGATGCCTCGAGAAGCGTGACCTTCTATCGTATAGCCGCCAGGGGACTGCCGACACTTGTCATCCCGGGATGATTCAACGTCGCGGATCCCCATTTATACCGGCGGGGAGTTTCCGCAAATACGAGCGGCGTCTGGTAGTGAACCTGTCATGAGATATTGGATTTTCGCGCAAGGGAGTACACGGGAAATATGAAGCGGAAAGCGTTTCAGGACTATTATCCGGATGAACTGAGCCATTGTTACGGCTGCGGGCGGCTCAACGAACAGGGCCTGCAGATCAAGAGCTACTGGGATGGGGACGAGACGGTCGCCGTCTTCGAACCGAGATCCTGTCATACGGCGATCCCCGGTTTTGTCTATGGCGGGTTGATAGCTTCTCTCATCGACTGCCACGGTACGGGCACGGCCGCCGCGGCGGCCTACAGGAATCAGGGGCGCGAAATGGATACCGAACCGCCGCTTCGTTTCGTGACCGCGTCCCTTCAGGTCGATTACCTCAGGCCCACTCCGATCGACGGGCCGCTTGAGCTTCGCGCCCGTGTCGAAGAGATCAAGGAGCGCAAGGTCGTCGTCAGCGAGACGCTGTCGGCGGGCGGGCAGATATGCGCCAGGGGCAGGGTCGTGGCGGTGCTGATGCCGGACAACATGATTCCGAAGAGGTGACCGGCACTCCGGACCTCGCCGGATTCCCGCCTTCTAAAAACGTTGTTGACATCGTCGAATATCCATAACAGAATTGCCCTGTTATCGCTGTAACGGGCAATCGGTTCGAGGCGATCCCGACGGACGAAAGGCCGGGAAAACCCGAAGAACGTCGAATAAATGAACGGAGGAGCCATGACAATGCTCAAATCGGCCGTGATAGCCCTTTCGATTGCGATCATCCCGGCGATGAGCGCCCGGGTCCGCGCCGCAGAGCCGGAGATCTCGACGTCCGGGACCGGAACGGTCCTTGCCTCTCCCGACAGGGCGCAGATCGATTTTTCCATAATTACGAGGGCGAAAAGGTCTGAAGGCGCCTCCTCCGAGAATGCCGGCATCGGCAAAAGAGTGACCGACAGGCTGGGTGATATGGGATTCGGACGCGAAACGGTCCAGACGGTCTATTATGGCGTCAACGCGGAATATGGTTCGAATGTCATGGACAGAAAGCCGGTGATTACAGGATACGTGGCCGTTCACCGGATGAGAGTGCGTACAGGCGATTTGAAAAAGACCGGAACGATCGTGGACGCGGTTCTGGACGCGGGGGCCTCGGAGATAGATGACATATCTTATACTTCCTCGAAGGTGGACAGTCTCAGGCAGGTAGCCCTTGAAAACGCGGTGAAAAACGCGCTCGGCGATGCCAGGGCGATGGCCCGCTCAGCCGGCGGGAACCTGGGGGACCTTGTCGAACTCAAGACCGCCGGTGAGCAGAATTTTTTCCCGATGGAAAGCAGGTCGTTCAAGTTGGCCATGCGCGACGAAGAGACATCCGTCGTTCCACAGGAGATCACGGTGACCGTTACCGTCGCGGGCCGCTGGCTGTTCGTGAAATGATCCTGGTCCGGACGGGAGCCGGCGATAATACGCGGTTGTTAAAAAAAGTGCAGATATATTCTTGACAATAGTTCCGGTTAATTCTATCGTGTCCCGAGGCAAGGTTATGGAAGGAGGTTTGAAGGTGAAAAGAATATTTTATCTTTTCCTGGTTATCGCGGTCCTCGTATCGGTCGTCGGCATTGCTGAAGCCGGCCGATGCGACAAGCAGAAGAACAGGAAAGCTCCCGAGTTCGGGATCTCGGCCTGCAGGGTTTTCGCGCCATGGCCCTACAAATGCAAAAAGTGTGGAGACATGGACAGGGATGGGGTCGACGACTGCATCGACAAGTGTCTCAGCACTCCGGAAAACGCGACGGTCGACGAGACCGGATGCCCGTCCGATGCTGACGGCGATGGTGTATTCGACGGGATAGACAAGTGTCCCGACACGCCGAAAGGCGCAACGGTCGACGAGTTCGGATGCCCGTCCGATTCCGACGGTGACGGCGTATTCGACGGGATAGACAAGTGCCCCGGCACTCCGAAAGGCGTCACGGTCGACATCAACGGCTGTCCTGTCGACAGCGATGCCGACGGCGTCTATGACGGTCCGGATAAATGCCCGGATACTCCGCGCGATCTGGCAGTCGATGAAGCCGGGTGCCCGATAAAGATCAGCGAAACGGAGACTCAGTTCCTCGACACTGGAATGATCAGCACGTCCAATATCAACTTCAAGTTCGGCAAAGCCGAAATCCTGCCCGAATCGTATCCCGTGATCGACGAGATCGGTGAGATACTTGTGAAATGGCCCGAACTGAAGATCGAGATCGGCGGACATTGCGACTCCAAAGGTTCGGAAAGCTACAACATGAAGCTGTCCGGGCAGCGGGCTGACGCCGTAAAGACCTATCTGGTAAACAAGTTCCCCGCCCTGAACACTGAAAATCTTACCGTGAAGGGATATGGGGAGGCCAGCCCGATAGCGTCGAACGACACTGAAGAAGGAAGAGCCAAGAACCGTCGGGTGGAATTCAAGGTCCTGAACAAGGATGCCTTGAAACACGAAACGGAGAACCAGGGCTACAAGAAACGGTAATAGACCGCTTGTAGTCACTGCCGGGTAATCAAGAAGGTGGCCCGCTCCCTGAAGGACTTCGCGTTCAATGTGAGCGGGCCCTTTTTTTCCGGAAAAGGGGCGAACCAGCCGGAACCGTCGTGTCAGAGTCCCTCTGCGGCGGCAGGTGTGCTTTCCACTGGGGGAAATAATGGCGAAATCGAAAGTTCAGCTTAAGGATAATGGCAGAAATCACGAGTTGTCGCTCGATATAGACACCGAGAAAAAGATCGTCATGGCCGGAGCCGTGTACAATTTTAGCGATAACTTGTTGATAGGATTGAAAATATCTAAAGGGCGCCTTGGCGGTTCCGTCGTCCATTCAGGGGAATCCCATTCGCTGAAGCTCGATTTCAACAAGGATGGAAAATACTGCGGCACCTACAGGGACGGCGATCTGGGAGGGCTTGAACTGGAGATCGAAGCGGGTGTCGTAAGGGTGTCCCGGGGCGCGTTTCCGCCGGCGGGAACGATCAGGCTTAAAAGCGAGGACCACGAGATCAAACTCGATCTAGGCAAGGACGGCCGGATATCGGGATACATAAGGTCCAGGTTGTCGAAATCGGCGGTATTCGTTCTGGATGCGGCTAAGGGATCGTTATCGGGGAAGATCACTCACAAGGGGACCAGGCACGAAACCGTCATGTCCCTCTCCAACAGGGGATGGAAGAGCGCAATAACCCTTAATAAAGGAAGATCGAGCATCACCCTGGATGTTACAGGCGGAAAGGATTTCAAGCTGAGCGAAGCGAGGATGAACGCCGTAATCCGATTCTAGGATGATAACGATACCTGTAGTCCTTGACATCCGGCGGCTTTTTTACGATCTTACTGGCCGGTGTGGACATTTCGGATCTTTAATCGGCCGGCAGGAACGGTGGATCGTTTGAACAGGAAGCACAGAATAAGAAATCTCTATCCTCACCGGAAGTTTTCGATGCCCTGCCGGGGCTGAAAACAATTCTCTTCTCCCCGACTTTTTAAAATCCATACATGAAAGGCGCCCGAGGCCGCCTTCATCCATGCTTTAATCATCGGGCGGGGGCGCCTCGGGCTGCGTGAACTCCATTGCGGAAGGAACAAGATGATGCCGGAAAAAGATGAAACAGCGGGAATAAGAACTGCCGTACTCGGAGCCACTGGAATCGTGGGACAGGTCTTCGTCTGGATGCTTTCGCGATCCGCCATGTTCGAAACGGTCTGCCTGGGCGCTTCCGGGCAAAAGACGGGGATCCTCTACGGCGACTGCGTGAGGTGGCAGCTTCCCTTCGAACTTCCAAGAGGCGCGGGCGATCTCGAACTCGGGGCTTGTGACCCGTCAGCCCTGAAGGACGCCGGTGTGGAGATCGTTTTCAGCGCCCTGCCTGCAGATGTCGCCGGGGTCACGGAACCGGTTCTAAGGGACAACGGATTCCGCGTTTTCACCAACGCGAGCGCAATGAGGCGCGAACCGGACGTGCCCATCCTGATACCGGAGGTCAATCCGGAAGCCCTGGAGATGATAGAAAGACAGGGTTATCCACGGAAGGGATTCGTCGTGACGAACGCGAACTGTTCCACGACCGGTCTTGCCGTGGCGCTCGCCCCGCTGAGAAGATTCGGTATACGGGAGATTTGCGTGTCGACGTACCAGGCGGTCTCCGGCGCCGGGTATCCGGGCATTCCGTTCCTGGACATCGACGCGAACGTCATACCCCATATAGAGAAGGAGGAGGAGAAGATCGGTTCGGAACTACGGAGGATACTTGGTATTTCCGCGGGAGTGTTCGCCAGCTGCGCGAGGGTGCCGGTCCGGTACGGGCATCTCGAGGCTGTGTGGTTGAAGCTGGACGATGAAGTTTCAGAAAAAAATATACTTCAGGCCTGGGATGATTTCAAGGGTCCCATTCCTTCGATGGCGCGGCCCGTCGTCTACATGGAAGGGCCGGACCAGCCTCAACCGCGGTCGGCTTTTTCCGGAGAACCTCCCGGAATGCAGGTATTTACGGGCAGATTGAGAAAGGTCGACGGAAGGATCGGATTTTTCCTTCTGGTCAACAATATCGTTAAAGGGGCGGCCGGTGGATCGATCCAGAACGCCGAATATTTCATCGGCAGGTACGGGAGGCGGTCGTGAAAAAAAGGGTGGTAAAAATAGGCGGGTCGGATCTCAAGTCCGAGGGGGATATCTCGAGAGTACTTCTTGCGATAAGGAGTTACCAATGCCCGGTGGTGATCGTTGTGTCCGCTCTTTACGGTATCACGGACATCCTTGAAAAAGCACTCGGCACGGGGATCTTCGACGCGTCTGAAATCCCGGGACTCAGGAGGAAACTGCTGGATCGGCATGAGCGGATCGCAGACCTTCATATCAAGGATCCTGTTGCAAGGCGAGCCTCCATTTCCCGGATAGACCGGCGTATAGCGGAACTTGGAGATCTCCTGACCGGCGTCCGGCGCGCGGGGGAGCCACCGGAAGCCGCGGTCGACAGGGTCATGAGCTATGGGGAAAGACTTTCGTCGGCGTTGCTGGAATCGGTGCTGAACGATTGCGGTATGGATTGCCGGGAGATGCTGCCCGAGGAAATCGGTCTTCGCACCGACGGGGTGTTCGGCGGGGCGACCATAGATCTCGGCGCCTCGGGGCGGCGGGTGCGGGAATCGCTTTCCGGCGAAGGAATGTTCATCGTGCCCGGATATTACGGGGTGTCTTCGTCGGGCCGGGTGACCACGTTCGGGAGGGGTGGAAGCGATTACAGCGCGGCAGCCATCGCGCGCTGCATCGGAGCCGCCTCCGTCGATCTCTGGAAGGATGTGCCCGGGTTCATGAGCGCCGACCCGGCGACCGTCGAGGGCGCCGTATCGATCGGGTCGCTGACCTTCCCGGAGGCGGCCGAGCTTTCCTATTTCGGAGCGCGGATAGTGCATTCGCGCACATTCGAACCGATCGGCGGGACAGATATCCATGTAAGGATTTTCGACATCGGCGATGCGGGGAAAGCGGCGGGTCCCAGGACCGTTATAGGTGGCGAGGCCGAGGTGCGCGACGGCGTCGTCAAGAGCGTGACATATACCGACGACATAGGAATACTGAGGATGAAGGGTATGGGAGTCGGCATGCAACCGGGAATCCTGGCGGAAGTTACTTCTGCCCTGGGCGAAGCCGGGATAAATATCAGGTCCATAATTACCGCCCAGACGGCCATAAACCTGATTGTCTCGAAGGATTCCCTGGAGAGGAGTCTTCGAATAGTGAGGACTTCAGCCCCCGCGGCGGTAAAGGAAACCCTGGCGATGGAGGATATATCGCTCGTCGCCGTTGTCGGCGAGGGAATGCTCGTAAAAGCCGGAATATTTTCCCGTATTACTGGGGCGCTTTCGAGGCGGGGGATAAACATCCTTCTTCTCGCGGCCGGCGCTTCCGAAGTCGCGGCATATTTCATCGTCGCCGGCGGCGACAGGGAGGATGCGGTCAGAGCCGTGCACGATGAGTTTTTCCGGTTGACTGCGGCCCGGTGAAGTAAAATCTTTCCTTGCGTACAGGCTCAGGCCGGCGAGGCGATCAATCTTTAATGAAGTTGACGAGGGCAGGGAATGGATATCATCTATGACAACCTTTCGGAGGACATGAAGCCGCAAATCTATTCCACTTTCCTGGAGGCTTTCTCCGATTACGCGATCGACATGAGCTACATGACCGAGGAGATTACCTTCAACAGGGCGATCAAGAACGGCATCGATTTCAGTCTGTCGGTGGGGGCTTTCGATGAGGAAAGACTGGTAGGGTACACGCTCCTCGGTGTGGATCGATGGAAGGACACGACAGCCGCATTCGACATCACGACCGGAATAATCAAGCCGTTCCGCGGGAAGGGGATTGCCAGAGGGATGTTCGATCACGCTCTCCCAGGGCTGAAAAACAGGGGAGTGGAGCTGTTCGTTCTCGAGGTGCTGCAGGAGAACGACCCGGCGGTCAAGGCCTACACGAGGACCGGCTTTTCCGTCAAAAGGGAGTTCGATTGCTATCACGCCGATGTGAAAAGACTGGCCGGTGCGGCCGGAATGGATGAAGATATCGATATAGCTATCGCCGGGAAGGATGTGCTGGCCGGCTTCGAGGGATCCCTCGACTGGCGCCCTTCGTGGGAAAACAGCTTCGATTCCATCAGGCGCATTCCGGACGACGTTGTGGTTTTTGTCGCCGATGCCGGAAAAGGTCCGGCCGCCCTGCTGGTTTATTACCCGGCGATAAACTGGATCATGACGGTCGCCGTAATGAGGGAATACAGGCGAAAGGGAACGGGAACGGCGCTGATGAGGCGGCTCGCGGGTACGATCGGCGGGAAGACCGAAAAGGTGAGGATGGTGAACGTGGATCATTCGGACAATGGCATGGCGGCCTTTCTGGGCTCTCTGGGGTTCGAGATATTCGTCCGCCAGTACGAAATGGAAATGGATTTTTAGAATGATACGGGGCGATTCGGCGGGCGGGGGATTGCCGGACCAAGAGAGGGACGCCGGACGATATTTCAGCGGGCGCCCCCAAGCCTTTACTATTGATAATTCGCTTTAAAAGGGTTTAATTCCGTACGGATCCCACATGTGCGGACAGGCGGTCATGTTCAAGCGAATCGTTTCACTTCGGGGCGCATTTTGTGTTTTATTCCTGCCGCTCGTCATTTCAGCCTGCGGCGGCGATCCGGTCGACAATAGAAAATTATTCCCGGACAACCCCGCCGACTGCGACGTGCTCATGATAGGTAACAGCCTGACCGCCTACTACGATACCCCCGGTATTTTACAGGCCCTCTGCGATTCGTCGGGCAAAAAAGTCTTTATCAGGGAGGCCATGTATCTCGGCAAAACGCTCGGTATGATCGTCAGCGTTACGGATGTTTTCGACCATATAGCGCTGAGGAAATGGGATTACGCGGTGATGCAGGGTTCAAGCTATGAAATCGCTTTTCCCGAATACCACGACGAAATAGCGGAACCCATAGAAATCCTGGCCGGGGCAATCAGGGCGAACAATCCCGATACGCGGATAATCTTTTTTATGGATTGGGCAATGAAAAACGGAGTCAGTTACGAGGGGCATGATTACACTTACGAGCAGTTCCAGTCGATGCTGAGGAAAGGCACTCTGCTGATGGCGGGCAGGATGGGTTTCATCGTAGCTCCCATAGGTGTCGCCTTCAATACGGTTATCGCCGAAAGACCGGAGATCGACCTGTTTCACCCCGACGGAGGACATCCTTCCGCCAAAGGATCATATCTTCAGGCGTGCGTCTACTATTCGGCGATATTCCGGGAGACCGCGGCGGGGATAGACGTATTCGGTGACGTTCCGCAGGAACAGGCGCGCTACCTCCAGGGTGTGGGGTCGGCTACCGTTCTCGACAGCCTTGATCAATGGAATATCACGCCGGACTGATTTTCCCCGGCCTGAAAATCGGGGTGGCCACCTTCATCGCCGAGGCGTCAGAATCGAAGTTTTCACTTTTTATTCGGCCTCCCGATCGGTTAAACTTCGCGCTGTGCAGAGCGGGTCTATGCAGGTTGCGGCCGAATTCATTATACGGAGGTCTTTTGTTGAGTCCGGAAGAGATGCGCGCCGGGGACGGCGCGCTCGGCGAATGTTACGGGAAGTTTCTCGAGGATTATCCTGAATACGGCACCACGCTGAAGCTCGACGAAATCCGCGCGACAGAATACTCGAGGCTCGACAGTCAGGGACACATATACCTCGACTACACCGGGGGAGGGCTTTACAGCGACAGCCAGATAAAATGCCACATGGAATTTCTTCTGTCGAGCGTGCTGGGCAATCCTCACTCCACGAATCCCACGTCCAAATTGACGACGGAAAAGATCGAGCTGTGCAGGAAGGCCGTCCTTGAATTTTTCAACGCATCGCCGGAAGAATACGTGGTCATATTCACCTCCAACGCGAGCCAGGCGTTGAAACTCGTCGGGGAGGCATACCCGTTCCGGAAGGGCGACCGCCTGCTTCTGAGCTTCGACAATCACAATTCGGTGCTGGGTATTCGCGAATTCGATCGTGCGCGGGGCGCCGTGACCGAATACGTGCCGATCATCCCGCCCGACCTGAGGATCTCCGACGACGTGTTGCTGAGTTATCTCGAAAAGGGCGACAGGGGGGCGAACAGGCTCTTCGCATATCCCGCACAATCCAATTTTTCGGGCGTCCAGCACCCGCTTGAGTGGATTGGGATGGCCCAGCAGAGGGGTTGGGATGTGTTGCTGGACGCGGCGGCCTTCGTGCCAAGCAACAGGCTCGATCTTGGAAGGTGGATGCCCGACTACGTTGCTGTCTCTTTCTACAAGATCTTCGGTTACCCGACAGGAGTCGGAGCCCTCATAGCCAGAAGAAAAGCGCTTGAAAAACTGCGCCGCCCCTGGTTCGCGGGAGGAACGATAACGGTCGCCTCGGTCCAGGCCGACCAGTACTATCTTGCTCCCGGGGCGGAGGGGTTCGAGGACGGCACGCCGAATTACACGAATCTTCCGGCGATATGCATGGGGATCGATCATATAGAATCGATCGGGATAGATACGATTCATACGAGGGTCGGCTGCCTCTCCCATTGGCTGATCGGAATGCTTCTGGAATTGAAACACGGCAACGAAAAGCCGGTGGTGCGTCTCTACGGGCCCTCGGAACGAAGGATGCGGGGGGGGACGGTCACGATCAACGTTTACGACCGGGACGGCGCGGTCGTCGATCATCAGATCGTCGAGCGCGAGGCGAACAAATGGAGAATATCGCTCCGAACGGGATGTTTCTGCAATCCCGGAGCGGGTGAACTCGCCATGGGTCTTTCTAAGGACGAGATGATCAAATGCATGAACGCCCCCGGTTCAAGGATGCCGCTGGAAGTGTTCCGGCAATGTATCGACGGAAAGAGCTCGGGGGCGGTGAGGGTGTCGGTGGGAATCGTGTCCAATTTCAGGGATGTAATGCGGTTTTTCCGTTTCGTCGAAGGATTCAGGCAGGGCTGACGGTCTCGCGGAAAGACCGCGCATATCACCGCATCTTCAGAAAATCATCCTCGAAAACGGTCGTGCCGTCGGAGGCTTCGAGTCTTACGCGGTCCACGGAGCCGCAGCCGAAGAAGAGGAAGTGGATCCCCATGACCCTTCCCGCCGATTCCTCGTACGAGACCTCTCTCGCGAAACTCTCGTTGACCGATATCCTGGCCTTTTTACCGGCGATCTCGCATCTCAGGTCGTTCCACTCGGACAGGTCGCACCCGAGGGACGACAGGTCGTTGTCGCGCCCGTGAACCCACGTGTCCATCAACTTGAGGCTGATATTGCTCACGCAACCCGGAAGACAGAGCGGTATGATCATCCTTCCGTTCTCGCACATCACGATGAGTTCCGAATACTGGCAGGTCAGGCCCCCCTCGTTCAGATCGTTTTTCACCCTCGCCTCTATCGTGAAATCGTCGCCCTGTACGTCCCCGAAGCTGCGGACATTGTAATAACTCACAAGGAAGGAGTTTCCAGACAGGTCCAGCTTGTTTGCGGCGAGAGAGGCGGGGCTGACATGGATCCGGCCGTCCGATTCCACGTCGTCGCCTGGAATATAGAGCGGGACGGGGTCGTCCAGCCCGTATCTTGCCAGGGTAAGCCACCCGTCCGTGGTTATGTGGATATCATGCTCTTTGACCACATCCTGATCGATCACCAGCTTCGCCTTGTGAAATCCGGGGTAGTAATAGACGCTCGTATACTGTCCTTTTCCCGGCGGAACCGTGTCCCGCATCTTTGGATCCCAGCTCTGCTGTATCTGTATATCGTCCGAATCGATTCCAGTCACATCGTAATCGAACACCACCGTATTAGGCACGCCCGCGCTGACGACCTTCCTGCTCGAGAAGTGGACATTTTCGTAATCGACTCCGCTGCCGGATCTCGAGACGATGTAGATCGATATCACGATCACGAGGACGAAAGCGAGGGCGGTGAAGAGAAGAATCCGCGGCGATACCGCGTGAATGCCGCTCTCCGGTTCCCCGCCGGGGAAGATCGCATCGCCGGGTTCGCCTTCGGCGGACCTGTCCCTGGACTTTCTGAACTCGGGCCAGTCGGCGAATCCGAGGAATCCGGCGAGGGCGTCAAGGGTGGCCGGGTGCGGAGTTCCGCCGAAATCCCTCTTCCAGATTCTCTTGAGGGTCGAGACGCTGATCAGCGTGCCGGTCTCGCCGTAAATCTTCTCGCTGAGATACGAGAAATCCCGTTGTTTCCATCGGCCGCTGGCGCCCCATTCCAGCTTTTCCTCGGCCAGGCTCTTCCAGTTTTCGATATACCGTCTTTCAGGATTCTTCATGCCAGCCGTCCTGTCGCGACCAGATAGTATTGCCACGGGTATTATAGCCATAATGCGCCGGGCAGCGCATCAAAAAATAGACAAAGCGCGGAAATGATCGGCAAATGAACGGGAAATGAACGGAACCGGGAGAGGAAAAAGCGGAACCAGTGTGTATAATAACCGTGATAATCGGGATTGAAATCTCAGTATGGAAGGAGAAGGTCGATGAACCGGAAATCCTGTCATGTGGCGACCCTGACCGGAACCATGATATTGATCATATTTCAGGCAATTACGCCGTCATCCGGCGGCGCGTTGCCGGCGGGAATAGTCGCCGCCGTGGGAGGAACGATACCATTCGACGATGAGCACTGGGATTTCCTCAGCGCGCGTAAAACGGAATACCTCGGGCGCGAGTGTCTTGCCGGATACGCCGTGCTAAAGGGAGTGGAGTTCGAGAACGGCACGATAGAGGTCGACATGGCGGTCACCGGAAAAAGGACGTACGCCGGATTTGTTTTCAGGATGCAGAATCCCGGGAATTACGAGAATTTTTACATACGTCCGCATCGGGGGGGACTATACGGGGACGATCTCCAGTACTGTCCCGTCACCAACGGCATATCGAGCTGGCAGCTTTACAGCGGCGAAGGGTTTTCTTCAAGCCGGGACGTTCCGGCCGAAAGATGGTTCCACGTCAGGCTCGAGGTCAGGGGGGAGCAGGCGAGGGTGTTCGTCGACGGATCGGAGAGAGCGGATCTTGTGATCGACCGTCTTCAGCACGGAATTTCGAAGGGAGCCGTGGGCGTCCAGGGCCAGATGGACGGAACCGCCTATTTCTCCGATTTCAGATGCTCGCCGGGCGACAGCCTTGAATTCGATCCCCCCTGCGGGGCGGACAGGGAGCCGGGATTCATCACCGGCTGGAAGATTTCGCAGGTATTCAGGGCGAGCGAGGTGGACGTGGAGAACGGGTTCGGCGCAGGGCTCGCCGCCGGGATGGAATGGAGCGACGCCGAAACCGACGAGACGGGGCTTCTCGATATCGGCAGGATATACTCCAGGACGGGAAGGGAACCGGACCTTGTTTTCGTGAAAGCGGTCATCGATTCCGAAAAGGATCAGAGAAGGGAATACCGTTTCGGATACAGCGATTATATAAATATTTTTCTCAACGGAGACATACTTTTCGGCGGAGGGAGCGCGTACCGGCAGAGGGATCCCTCCTTCCTTGGAATCATCGGGCTCCATGACGCCGTTACCCTGCCCCTGAAAAAGGGAAGCAACGAACTTGTGTTGATGGTGGCCGAATCCTTCGGAGGCTGGGGGCTGATGTTCCAGGACGCGACAGCAACGCGCTTTTCAGCTGAAATAAAGAAGGAATGGGAACTGCGGGAAGGGTTCAAAACGCCCGAATCGGTACTTTACGATCAGAAGCGCGAGGTCCTCTACGTGTCCAATTTCGACCAGTACAATTTCAGGACGCCGGCTGCTTCCCAGTACATTTCCAGGATCGGGCGCGACGGGCGGATAAAGGAACTTCAGTGGGCCACAGGATTGACTAACCCGACCGGAATGGCGATGCACGGCGACAGGCTTTTCGTGGTCGACAGAAGCGGCGTGGCCGAAATAGACCCGGATACGGGGGAGCCGGCGGGGAGAAACGAGGTCCCCTCGCCGGTTTTTCTCAACGATATCGCCATCGACCCCTCCGGCCGGGTCTATGTATCCGACACGGGCAAGGATGTCATACACAGATGGGACGGGGAAAAATGGGATGAGTGGTTGTGCGCACCCTCGATAGACGATCCCAACGCCCTGCTTGTCTGCGATGGGAATCTTTACATAGGCAACAACGGGACACGACGGCTTATATCGGCCGGTCTTGAGACCGGCGCGATATCGGAAGTGGCGGACCTCGGACCTGGGAACATCGACGGGATAAAACCGGAAGGGAAGGGCGTGCTGCTTGTATCGCACTGGGAGGGTGAGCTTTTCCGGGTAGCGCCGGGCGGCACGGTGGAAAAACTATTCGATACAAGGGCGATCAGGCAATACAGCGCCGATTTTGAATATATCCCCGCCTGGCGGCTCGTGATAGTGCCGGCTTTCCTGTCGGACAGGGTCGTTTCATACAGGCTGGGCGAATAGGTCAGACGGTTTCCGTCCGTGTAATATCTATCTTCCTCTGGATCGAGTTGACGGCCAGCCCGCCGACCTTGACGGCGTCTGTCCGCCCGCCTTCGCCTGCGATTTCGACGAGGATCCTCGCGAGATTATCCTTTTCGTTCCCCTGCTGCATCACCATCGATCCCGAAGAGGTTATGCCGAAATGCCTGAGGTAGGCGCCGAGGCCCGACGATCCCGAGGCCGAGGCCGGATCCTCCCACAGTCCCATCGCGGGGCTGAAGTTTCTGGAGTACGTCACGCACGAGGAGTCGAAGGTGTCGAGTGAAAAGACGTGATTGCCGAAGGTGTCGTATTTGCGGTTCATGATGCCGAGTTTGATAAGGTCGGGGCGCATAGTGTAGATCGTCTCTTTCGATTTCACCGGGATTATGAGCCAGTCGATCTCGTTGGAGGCTCTTACAACGGGAAGTCCGGTGCCGGATATTTCCGAAGGACCGATGCCGAGGACGCGGGATATTTCATCCACCGGTATATCGCATGGCAGGAACCGGTAAAGCGGTTGAAGCATCATTATGCTTTCAAGGATGCCGCTTTTCTTTTCACCGGACCGTATGAACGCTCCCGTGCCGTCGTAGTCGGTGGCGTTGCCAGATTCGTAGTCTGACCTGTAGTGGATCTCGAGCGTGATGTTGCCCATCCCCGTCTCGAAAACCGTCGTTGTGACCCCTTCGGACAGATCGATCATGCCTTCCTGCACCAGCGCGAAGCACGCTCCGATCATGACGTGCCCGCTCATGTCGAGTTCCTTGTCGGGAGTGAAGAATCTCACGCGGAAATCGGTCCCGGCCGATCTCGATCTGCCGACAAAAGCCGTTTCTATGAGGTTCATCTTCATCTGCGCGGCGATCGATTGCATGGTCTCTGCGTCGAGATCGTCAGCTCGAAGCACGACACCCGCGGGGTTGCCCGCGAACGGGGTCGTGGTGAAAACGTCGATCCTTTTCAATATGATGTCATTCACGATGCCGACTCCCTTGCATGGGCGCAGAATGCATACCGTAGTGCAAAAGTCCTGTTACAGGAGATATGCAATGGTAACCATTCCCGGCCACGTAACGGTTCAACATGTTGAGAACAAGTTCGTTACGCGATGGTTTAAATCCCGGTTTCACAGCTCCCGTTCCTTCGCGCATCTTTTACTGCAAACATGATTCCTTTTCCGGGGACGGCGAGGCGCAAAAGCTGTTGCATGGGCAGGGCGTACTGCATTATCGTGAGCACCGGCTGCGCGCCGATCGGAGCAATAGTGGATAAAAAGGCGGTTCTCGGCTGGACCATGTACGACTGGGCTAACTCGGCCTTCGCAACGACGGTCATGGCCGGCTTTTTCCCCGTTTTTTTCAACCAGTACTGGAGCGCCGGAGCGGACGCCACGATAACGACGGCGAGACTCGGGCTGGGAAACTCAATCGCGGGGTTCGCCATCGCCGTAATGGCGCCGCTGCTCGGGGCGATCGCCGACAAGGGATCCTCCCGCAAGAAATTCCTGATCTTTTTCGCCTATACCGGAGCGGCCATGACACTGGCCCTGTACTTCGTATCCATGGGAGCCTGGAGAGCGGCTATCGCGCTGTATGTTTTCGCCTCGATGGGTTTTTCAGGAGCGCTGATCTTTTACGACTCGCTTATAAAATCGGTGGTTTCCGAGCGTAAAGCGGACCTGGTCTCATCTCTCGGGTACGGGCTCGGTTACCTCGGAGGCGGACTGTTGTTCGCGCTGAACGTTTGGATGACGCTCAGGCCCGGGACGTTCGGCTTTGCGACTTCCGCCGAAGCTGTGAGGTTTTCGTTTCTCACCGTTGGAGTATGGTGGGGATTGTTCACGATTCCCCTGATACTTTTCGTAAAGGAAGAGAAGACCGGGAAGGTGGATTCGGGCGCAGTCCCGGCCGCCTTCAAAGAGCTGGCCCGCACTTTTCGTCGGATAAAAGGCCTCAAGCCCGTCCTGTTCTTTCTTGTCGCATACTGGTTTTATATCGACGGCGTCGACACGATAGTCCGCATGGCCGTCGACTACGGGCTTTCCATAGGCCTCGAAAGAAATGACCTGATCGTCGCCCTGCTCGTCACGCAGTTCGTGGGATTCCCCTCGGCCCTGGCCTTCGGATGGTTCGGGGGGAAGATCGGCGCCCCGCGCGCCATTTTCATCGGGATCGGCATCTATTTCATCGTCTCCATCATGGCGGCCTTCCTGCAGGACAAAAGGCAGTTCTACGCGATGGCCGTATCCATAGGTCTTGTTCAGGGAGGCATCCAGGCTCTCAGCCGCTCGTATTTCTCGAAAATGGTGCCGGCGGGAAAATCGGCCGAGTATTTCGGGTTCTACAACATGGTCGGCAAGTCCGCGGCGGTGATAGGTCCCGTACTGGTGGGGGGAACGGGACTTCTTGCGAGGTTCGCGGGGCTCGGAGCTGGAGCGGCCGCCAGAGTCGGCATTTCATCGATATCGCTGCTGTTTGTCGCGGGAGGCGTTTTCCTCCACATGGCGGGAAAAAGTGCGAAAAGGGGTTTCCGTCCACCCGCCGGTGAGAAACGAAAACCTCACGGCTTCGCCGGTTAATGAGTCCGCGATTTTATGTTGCCGGGGTCGACGCCGGACATGAAAATGCCAGGAGTCGCGGCCAAAGGCCGGTTGGCGGATCCACCTAGAGTTTTCGCAGCGCCACGACCACGGGAAGCCTCGCGGCCCGGAATGCCGGGGGCAGGCCTCCGGCGACGCCCATGATCAGGGAGAAGACCAATCCCGCCAGCAAAAGTCCCGGGGTGATCCTGAAAGCAAAAGCTAGGTGGGAAAAGGTCTGCCAGTTTATCGTGCCGGCGGTGAACCCGTTGAATGGAAGGGCGGCAATGCAGCCCAGGGCGCCGCCGAGCAGGGATATGATCATCGATTCCATCATGAAGGAGAGCATTACGCTTTCCTGGCTGAACCCGAGGGCAAGGAGCGTCGCCACCTCGCGGGACCTCGACGCCACGGCGGAGTACATCGTGTTGAGCGCTGCGAAAACGGCGCCTATGGCCATCACCGCAGCCACCATGAAACCGAGGACGTTTATCATATTCGACACGACGCGCGACTGCTGCATGTAGTACTGATCCTCGCGGAATACCTCGAGTGTAAGCCTGGGATCGGAAGTGAGCGCGTCCTTGAATGCGGTGAACGATTCGGGCGAGTCGAGGCGCACGGTGACCGACTGGAAGATGTTGACGGGACGCTTGTAGACTTCGCTGAGGACCGTCGCGTCGCACCACAGCTCCGAATCGAACGAACTCCCGCCCGCGTCGAACACCCCGACGACCGTCCAGGTTCCGCCCCCGAACTTCACCGTCGATCCCAGCTCGAGGCCGGCGTACGTTGAGGAAACGTTCCGGCCTATCACGAGTTCCTGAAGCCCGGCGTTGAAAAATCTTCCCTTCAGGATGGAGGCGGACGGCCTTACCTGCATCGCGGCGGGCGATATGCCGCGCACCTGAACGTTGGCGTCGGTCCCCGATCCGTTGAGCGGGAAGGCCGCTATCACGACCACCTCGTTGCTTGCGAGCGGGGCGTTGCCGGCCGACCGCGAGATCCCCGGCGCGTCGGAGATCACCCTGGCCTGGTCCAGCGTTATCGCGCTTTCCATTTCGGAACCGGCTCCGCCGCGCAGCATGATGGCGTTGCTGCTCGATCCCGATGCCGAAAGCGTGGCCCTGAATCCGCCCGCCATGGCAAGCATGACCAGGAATACGCCGACCGTTCCGGCGATGCCGAGTACGGCGACGAGGGTCGACACCCACCTGCCGGTGATGCTTCTGATGTTATAGGAAATCGGTATGGCCATCGTCAGACCCTCCTGAACGCTTCGACGATCCCAAGGCGCATGGCCGACATCCCGGGAACGAGCCCGGCGATGGTTCCCATCAGCAGGGAGATGGCGAATCCCGCGCCCATCGCTTCGATGGACAGGTAGAAAACGGGCAGAAGCCCTCCGGTCGGGTCGCCCCTCATCGTAAGCAGCTTCACGAGCAGAAGGCCGATGATTCCGCCTATGCACGATATTATGAGCGATTCTGCGATCACCAGTCCCAGGACTCCCGCGCCGGAGAATCCGAGGGTCTTGAGCACGGCTAGTTCGGCTGTCCTTTCCCGCACGGAGATCGCCATCGTGTTTCCCGTCACCAGCAGAAGGGTGACGAAGACCACGGCGCCGATGGAGACGATGATGAGCCGGATATTGCCTATCTGATTGGCAAAACCGGTGAGGAACATCTTCTCCGTATCGGTTTTGGTCTCGTATGGCGAATTTTCGAACCCGCCGTCTATGGCCGCGGCGACGGATGCCGATCCAGCGGGGTCGTCGACCTTCACGATGTACCACCCGACCGTCCCATCTCCCCAGGGGCGCTGTTCCTCGAGGTATTTGTACTGGAAATAGAAATCTGACGACGGCGCCGATTTGTCCTCCATCTCCCATATGCCGCGAAGATTGAATTCCCAGACACCCGGCCAGATCGAACCCTCAAGTGGTATCCGGTCGCCGATCTTCCAGTCGAAGCGATTCGCGAGATCCCTGCCCGCCACGGCGCCCTGGCGGTCGGCGAGAAAGTCCTTCCACTCGTTTTCCGGTATCCGGATATCGGAATAAACATTCAGGTATGTGCCGGTGTCTATCGCGACGTTCGGGAAGAAATTCTTCTGGTCCTGGTATACCCCGCCGAACCAGACGCTGAAGGTCACGTCGTCGACGCCTTCTATCCGCCTGATCCTTTCGAGGTAGGAGTAGGGAAGGGGCATGATGAGGGACACCTTGTTGATGACGAGCAGCCTGTCGGCGCCCGCCACGCCGCCTCCGGAACCCATCGCCTTGTCTATAACGGTCAGCAGCCCGAAAAGGAACAGAGCCGTCGCGAAAGAACCGACGGTCAGGATCGTCCTGAACTTCTTGCGCAGAAGATTGGCGACGACAAGGTGCAGGTACTTCATGAGGCTTCTCCGCTGCGCTGCGCTTCCACCAGCACTCCCTTGTCGAGGTGAAGGATCGTGTCGGCGATGGCGGCGGCCCTCGGATCATGGGTCACCATGAGTATCGTTTTGCCGAATTCCTTCGAGAGTCTCTTGAGAAGCTCGAGGATCCCGTCTCCGGTCCGCCTGTCGAGATCCCCCGTGGGTTCGTCGCACAGAAGAAGAACAGGGTCCGTCACTATCGCCCTCGCGATGGCCACCCGCTGGGCCTCTCCGCCGGAGAGCTGGCTCGGGTAGTGTTTCATCCTGCCGCCCAGTTCCACGATGTCGAGAGCGGTTTCGACGTGCTTCCTTCGTTCGGACCCGGAAAGGCGCGTGAGGAGCAGCGGGAGCTGCACGTTCTGAAAAGCCGTCAGAACCGGGATCAGGTTGTACATCTGGAATATGAACCCTATGTATTGCGAGCGGAAACGTGTAAGGTTTCTTCTGGAAAGATCGTTGATCAGTTCCCCGTCGATCGCGATCGTTCCCGATGTCGGCTCGTCCAGTCCTCCGACCAGATTGAGGAGGGTGGTCTTTCCGGAACCGGAAGGCCCCATGAACGCCACGAACTCGCCCCTGGCGACATCCAGGTTGGTTCCGCGAAGAACGTCTATCACTTCGTTCCCGCGGTAATATTTTTTGTCCAGGTTCCGCACCTGGACAAGACAGTCCGTCCCGCTGCAATCGAGCCTGACCATGCGATTCTCCTGTTTATGGGCTGCTAAGCCGCACCTTGATTCCGTCGCGCAGATTGTCCGTGTTTCCCGTCGCCACCTTTTCTCCGGGCCTGATACCGCCGGTTATGAGGATCTCGCCCCCGGTCTCTTTTCCGGCAGTGACCGCTCGCCTCTCCGCCGTCGACTTGTCCACCACGAATACCACCGGCCGGCCTTTGTCCATCTTCAGGGCGCCCGCCGGGATCATGACACCTCCGGGGGGCGGCGACGCGCCCTGATCGTTCTCG
>JBFYZH010000018.1:0-5064 GCA_041309605.1 Candidatus Krumholzibacteriota bacterium | reverse complement strand
CGCATCACCCCCCCCCCCCACCCACCCCCCCCCTGCGGATTTGACTTGCTATCGCGGTCCTGTTTCTGCTAAATATTGACGGTATTTTACCGGTTCGACTCAATCGTCGGAGATGCGATCCCGGCCCGGCCCCGGAAAGAGGGGCACTGGAGGGGAGTCGTTATCTCTAATGTAGTTAATTACTTACAAAGGTTTGAAATCAGCCATGAACAGGATCATCGAGAAGGAATTCATCACACCGGAGGTCTTCCGGATGAGGGTCGAGGCCCCGGAGATCGCCGCCAAGAGAAAAGCGGGACAGTTCATCATATTGAGGGTGACCGACGAGGGGGAACGGATACCGCTTACGATCGCCGACGGCAATGCCGAGGAGGGGTGGCTCGAACTGGTCGTACAGGTGGTGGGCAAGACGACGAAGCTTCTTTCGCAGCTCGAGGCGGGCGGAAATATTCTGGACCTTGTAGGGCCGCTCGGTCGCCCGACACATATAGAAAAGGTCGGCACCGTGGTGATCGTCGGCGGCGGGGTGGGGATAGCCCCAGCGCACCCGATCGCCCAGGCGATGAAGAACGCCGGCAACAGGGTGATCGCTATACTCGGCGGCAGGACCAGGGACCTTGTCATCATGGAAAAGCAGATGAAGGCGGCGAGCGACCGCGTGATGATAACGACCGACGACGGCTCGTACGGGATGAAGGGGCTCGTGACCGACGCGATTCATAAACTGATAGACGAGGGGCTGAAGATCGACATGGTGGTCGCCGTCGGTCCCCCGATCATGATGAAGTTCGTCAGCCTCCTTACGAAGAAATACGAGATACCGACGCTGGTGAGCCTCAATACCATAATGGTCGACGGGACGGGGATGTGCGGGGCGTGCAGGGTGAGCGTCGACGGCAAGACCAAATTCGTCTGCGTCGACGGTCCCGAATTCAACGGGCACTGCGTCGATTTCGACGGGATGATGCAGCGCCAGAAGATGTACCAGGTCCAGGAAAAGGAATCGATGGACAATCTCAAGTCATAGCGAAGGAGGTGCCGGCCGGGCCGGCCGCGGGAGCGATGGAAGAAAAGAAGGAACTTACTCCTAAAGAGAGACTGCAGATTCCCGCCCAGGTGATGGGCGAACAGGACCCGGGGGAACGCATACATAACGTGAAGGAAGTGCCCTTCGGCTATACCGACGAACAAGCGAAGACTGAAGCGACAAGGTGCCTTAGGTGCAAAAAGGCGCCGTGCGTGACCGGATGCCCGGTGGAGATCGATATCCCGACGTTCATCAGGCAGATATACGATGGCGATTACAGGGGCGCGGTAAAGACGATAAAGGGCACCAACATGCTTCCGGCGATCTGCGGGCGCGTCTGCCCGCAGGAGGAACAGTGCCAGAAGGGTTGCGTAGTCGGCAAGAGCCTCGGGGGGACCGACAAGGCCGTCCAGATAGGCAAACTCGAGCGGTTCGTCGCCGACTGGGAGATGAAACAGGGGAGTCCCGAGCCCCCGGCGATCAAGCCCGCGACCGGAAAAAGAGTCGCCATAGTCGGTTCGGGCCCGGCGGGCCTTACCGTCGCCGCCGACGTGCGCAGGGAAGGGCACGAGGTGACCGTTTTCGAGGCGCTTCACAAGCCGGGCGGAGTCCTTATATATGGTATCCCCGAATTCCGCCTTCCAAAGGCGATCGTGATGCGCGAGGTCGAAAACCTCGACGGGATGGGCGTAAAGATGAGATACAACATGGTCATAGGCAACATCCACTCGGTCGACGAGCTCTTCGCGCAGGGGTACGACGCCGTTTTCGTCGCCACCGGCGCCGGCCTTCCGATGTTCATGCGCATCGACGGGGAAAACCTCAACGGCGTCTATTCGGCCAATGAATATCTGACCAGGGCGAATTTGATGAAGGCTTACTCGTTCCCCAAAACCGACACCCCGATAGCCCGTTCGAAGAACGTGGCCGTTTTCGGCGGGGGGAACGTCGCGATGGATTCGGCCAGAACGGCTCTTCGTCTCGGCGCGGAGAACGTTTACCTGGTGTACAGGCGTTCGAAGGCCGAGATGCCGGCGAGGATAGAGGAAGTCCACCACGCCGAGCAGGAAGGGGTCCAGTTCCACCTGCTGGAGAATCCGCTCCGCCTTATCGGCGACGACAAGGGATGGGTCAGGCAGGTCGAATGCATCAGGATGGAGCTCGGCGAACCGGACGAGTCGGGCCGGCGCCGCCCCGTTCCGATGCAGGGGAGCGAATTCTTCCTCGACGTCGACACCTGCATAGTGGCGATAGGTAATTCGTCGAACCCGCTCATCCCCGATTCGACCCCCGACATCGAGACCAACAAGTGGGGAAACATCATCGTCGACGAAAAAACGATGAAGACGAGCAAGAAGGGGGTTTTCGCGGGGGGCGACATCGTCCTCGGAGCGGCGACGGTGATTCTCGCGATGGGGCAGGGCCGTATCGCGGCGGCTGCGATCAACGAATACCTCGCCACAGGCAGATGGTGAGGGGGTGTTCCCGAACCGGCAGATGTGCGACTCCCGGCGACGGGCAATGGTGATGGGGTGTTTCTTTGGCGCCGCGGGGTTCTTCAGGAAGCCGGCGCGTGGCGCTGCGTAAGCATGGCGGCGTGATTTTTCCGGGCTCCGGCCGGGGACGTTAGACTGTCGATTCCTCGACGCGCGATACGGCGGGGATCGTTTCGGCGGCGGGCGCAAGCTCCAGGCAGGGGCAGGACCTCAGGAGCCGGTGAAAGAGCTGGGTCCTGTTTTCCACTTCGAATTTCCTGTATATCTTCCAGAGATGGTTCTTTACCGTCTTTTCGCTTATCCCGAGTTCCATCGAGATTTCCCTGTTTCCCATCCCCCGAAGCATCGTGTATAGGATCTCGTATTCCCTTCGCGACAGCGGTTCCTTCGCCTGCGTTGACAGGCGGTTCATTGGAGGGCGATCCGTCTCCACTGCCTGGGTTGACAGGCGGTTCACGGGAGGGCGATCCGTCTCCACGGAAGAGGGCGGCAGGGCCGCGGGTCTTTTTCCGCTTATAAACGAGGTCGCTATGCGGCCTATTCTCTCGAGGTCCGCCGGGCTGTCTATGAAATAGGAGCATCCGCCGTTGAGGGCACCGAGAATCGTTTCGCGGCCGGCGTCGGGCTCGACGACGATGCACGGAGGAGAGGGATCCAGTTCAAGCGTGACGCCGAGAAGGGTCAGAAGGTCGTCGCGGCCGCTGCGGCCCGCCAGCACGACCAGGTCGAAAGCCTCGATTTCAAGGAGCGATACGGCCTCCGCCGCCGACATGGCGGTTACTGCGAAGACGCCGGGAAGTTCGACGCGCCTGACGATAAAGTCGAGCGGCTCCTGTTCCCGGCTGTATACCAGTATTCTTCCATTTATCATATCCGGCTTTCTGCCCATACCTCTGAATCGGCGCTCGAACCCTTTTCCTTTAGAAAAAGATGGACGATTTCGGCGGTTTCCGGCCGGGCGGCGGGCGACTTGCCCGGGGACAGGTCCGGGCGGTGGGCTCTTCGGCCCCGGTATCCCTTGCCTGCCGCCGCGGTTTGGTGTATTCTTCAGCCCATGATCGACTATCACATGCACGGCAACTACTGCGGTCATGCAGAGGGCGAACTCGAGGAATTCGTGCTGGCGGCCCTCGAACACGGGCTCGTCGAGATCGGGTTCAGCTCGCATCTTCCCAAGGTCAAGGATCCCGATCCATACCACGCGATGCTCGAGGACAGGCTTCCCGACTATATCGCGCGGGTGGAGGAGCTTCGCGGCAAGTACGCCGGAAGGATCAGGATAAAACTCGGGATCGAGGCGGACTATTTCCCCGGCTACGAGGAGGATACGCGAAGGCTTCTCGAGGCCAACAATTTCGACTATGTGTACGGAGCCCTGCATTTCCTCGGGGACTGGCATTTTTCGAGCAAGGCGGGGCTCGGCAGGTACGCCGGCGAAGACCCGGAAGAGGTTTTCCCGCGCTACTTCGAACTGCTCAAATCGATGATAGAAACCGGCCTGTTCGATATCGTGGCCCATCCCGACGCGATAAGGCGTTCCGGGTTTTTCCCGAAGGCCCCGATGGAAAAATATTACGGCGAGGTCGCGTCCCTTCTCTCGAGGCGCTCCATGGCCATCGAACTGAACACGGGCGGGATCCGAAGGGGTGCCGGGTCGCCCTATCCGGAACCGGCCTTTCTCGACGCGTGCGTGCGCGAGGATGTGCCGGTCACGCTCGGTTCCGACGCGCACAGGCCGGGCGACGTGGCGAGGGATTTCGACGTCGCGTTCGATATCCTGAGACGCGCCGGGGTCTCGAGCCTTGCCGTGTGGGAGGGGCGCGTGATGAAAAAATTACCCATCGGCGAACCGCGCGCCGGCCGCCCGAACCGGCCGGAACGACCTTGACAGCCGCGGGCGCAGGGAGTATGTTGCAGTAACTGCAGGAGATAATAAGACCATGGGGTGCCGGATCTTCCGCTAAGAATAGGAGGGAGAAGGAGCCCTGGAGCTCTTTCGATGCCGATGAATTCAGAAAAAATATTGAAAGAGGCTCTTACCTTTGACGACGTTCTCCTTGTCCCCGCCAAATCGCGCATACATCCCCAGAAGGTCAATCTCAAAACGAAGCTGACGCGCAAAATCGACATGAATATCCCCATAGTCTCGGCCGCGATGGACACGGTCACCGAGGCGGCGCTCGCCATAGCCCTCGCCCGGGAGGGCGGGATAGGCATCATCCACAAGAATTTCTCGATATCCGAACAGGCCGAACAGGTCGAGAGGGTGAAAAGAAGCGAAAGCGGGATGATCACCAACCCGGTCACCATCTCCCAGGATCACCTGGTGAGCGAGGCCGTAGCGGTCATGGACCGGTACAGCATCTCCGGGCTTCCCGTGGTGGACAAGAAAAACGTCCTCGTCGGAATATTGACCAACAGGGACCTGAGGTTCATCGGGCGCCAGGACTTCAAGGTCAGCGAGGTCATGACGAAGAACCCGATCACCGCGTCGCATGGAATAAAAATGGACGACGCGATGCGGATCCTCCACGAAAACAG